>JAFARZ010000352.1 GCA_019245115.1 Streptosporangiaceae bacterium
ACGACCCGCGGGGCGCGTCACCGTCCGGGTACCGGGAGTTCCGCGGATTCGGCCGGTGCGAGACGTCGCCGGACGGGTCCTACCGCATCGTCACCCTCAAGCCCGGCCCGCTGCCCACCCCCGAGGGAGACATCGAGGCGCCGCATCTTGACGTGTCGGTGTTCGCGCGCGGCCTGCTCGACCGGGTCGTCACCAGGATGTACTTCCCTGACGAACTGGCGGCCAACGCGGCCGATCCGGTGCTGAGTACAGTGGAGCGCGCGCGGCGGTCCACCCTGGTGGCGGTCGCGGAGCCGGAGGGCCACCTCCGGTTCGACATCAGGCTCCAGGGCAGACACGAGACGGTGTTTTTCGATATCTGACTTGATAGCAGAACTGGATGACGGAGACGGCCCGGTGCTGGTGCTGGCCAATCCGATCGGCACGACGATGGAGGTCTGGGACGCGCAGCTGCCGGTGCTGCGGCGGCGGTTCCGGCTGCTCCGGTTCAACGCGCGCGGGCACGGCGGGTCCGCCGCGCCGCCCGGTCCGTACTCCCTGGCCGAGCTCGGCACGGACGTGCTCGGCCTGCTCAATTCCTCCGGCATCACCAGCGCGGCGTTCTGCGGGGTGTCGCTGGGCGGGATGACCGGCCTGTGGCTCGCCGCGAACGCCCCGGACCGTATTTCATCGCTGGTCGTCTGCTGCACCGCGATCACCCCCATGCCGTCCCGCCAGTCGTGGCTGGAGCGCGCCGCGCTGGTCCGCGCCGAGGGGACGAAGGCGATCAGCGACGCGACCCCGGCCCGCTGGTTCACCCCGGCGTTCATCGCCCGCGAGCCCGCGGCGGTGGCCAGCGTCGTCAATCAGTTGGTCCATTGCGACCCTGACGGGTACGCGGGCTGCGCCGAGGCGATAGCGGACATGGACCTGCGGCCGGTGCTCAGCGCGGTCAAGGCCCCCACGCTGGTCGTCTCCGGCGAGCAGGACCCAGCCGCTCCGCCGTGGCAGGGCGCGCTCACCGCCCGCGGCATCCCCGGAGCCCAGCTCCGGGTGATCCGCGGCACCTCCCATCTGGCCCACTACGAGACCCCCGGTCCCGTCACCGACGCGATCACCCGCCACCTCGCCAGCTAATCCCGCGCGCTCCGGCTCGCCGAACGGGCTCCCCGGCCGGCGCCCGGCCAGCAGAGATAGCTGAGTCAGCGGCCGGCCAGAACCTTGCCGAGACGGGCGGCGACGGTGATCACGCATGGGGTCAGCACCACGGTGAGCAGGACGCCGAGCGGTAGGACCGGCCGTCCCGGCCGGTAGGTGGCGGCCCGCTGCCCGACGGGCGGGCGGGGCACCCGGGACGGAAGCACGGGGGGCTTCGCTGGCCGGGGCCTGGTGCGGGGCTGTCCCGGCCTGGTCACCCGGATGACGGCCGGCGGCGCCACTGTTGCGGGTGGCACTGTTGCGGGTGGCACTGTTGCGGGTGGCACTGCGGCGGGCGCCGGCGCCGGCGGCGGGGCGATCATCGGGCTGGGTGTGGCGGGAGGCGGTGCCTTCGTGGGGGGAGGAGGAGTAGTGGTGCGGGGCGCGGGAGACCGTGTGGGCGATGGGGGTGGTGATGCCGGCGGGGACGGTGCTACCGAGGAAGCGGGAGGAGTTGGAACGGCGCTGGGCGTGGGGGAACAGGAGACGTCCACGCCAACCGAGATCCTGAGCAGGCTGAGGCCAAGGTACAAGAACACGAAACAGGAGTGCAGGCAGCTCATGGGGTGCCGATCTGCTGGACGAGAGCCCGGATGGGGGCGGGCTGGACGGCGAGCGGGCCAGAGTAGGCGTGGTTGAGCTGGAATATGACGACGACGCCGATCGCCACGAGCGCCGCCTGCATCGACGCCAGCACCACGCTCGGCAGCACCGGGCGGATGCCGACCGCGAACGGGAACAACGCGACCACCACCGATGTGGCGATGACACCGGCCAGCAGGCCGCTCGGCAGCTTCACGCCCGCGTCGTCCTCCCGCTGGGCGCGGACAGCGGACAGCGTGGTCAGCTGGTTCAGCGAGTCGGTCTGTGCCGCGGACGCCGCGGCGTCCGGCGGGTTGACCCGCAGCACGGTCTGCTTCATCGCGCCGAGCATTTCCTCGGTGCGGTCGTCCAGGGTGCCACGCGCCATCTGCGGCCAGTCGCGGGTCACCACGGCCGTCGCGTACTCCCGGACCTCCGCGCGCAACTCGGCTCCGGCGGCGGCCGGCAAGCCCGCCGCCGACCAGTACAGCTGATGCAACGCCGAGGCCTCGGTGGTGGCACTCTGATGGGCGTCGCTGATCGTCCCCCACTCCGCCGCCACCGCCAGCGCGAGCACAAGCAGGTACAGCGCCGCCAGCGACGGGCCGAGGAAGCCGAGGGTCACGTCCTCGGGTTCGGTCTCGCGGTGCCGCATCGCCCAGCCGAGCAAGACGGCGGCCGCCGCCCCGGTCAGGCCGGCCACCAGTATGGTCAGGGCGTCGCCCACACTGCCTCCCCAGGTTTCGCGAACACCGTGTTTGTACATCAGCTAACTACGGATAGCAACAGAGAAGTTACGATCGGCCACTGGTCGGCACGCGCGGGCCGGCGAGTCGCGCCGACGCCGTTCGGGATAAAAATGAGAAGCAGCCGCCGCAACCAAGGAGGAGCTTTGCTGCCATGGTCAGCTGATCTCGCCGGCCGCATCGAGGAGCATGTCATCAGCAGCGAGTCGCTGCGCGGAAACCCGCTCGGGGATCCGCACGAGCGGCCGGTGCTGGTGTACCTGCCGCCCGGATACGACGGCGAGCCTGACCGGCGGTATCCCTCGGTGTACGTGATCCAGGGTTACACCGGCCACGTCGCCATGTGGCGGAACCGGTCCGCGTTCCGGCAGCCGTTCCCGGAGCGGGCCGACGCGGTCTTCGTCAACGGCGCGCCCCCGGCCGTGGTCGTCTACGTCGACGCCTGGACGAGCTATGGCGGGAGTCAGTTCGTGGATTCGCCCGGCACCGGGCGCTATCACTCCTACCTCTGCGACGAGGTGGTGCCGTGGGTGGACGGGCGCTTCCGCACCCTGCCGGAGGCGGCGCACCGCGCCATCATGGGCAAGTCCAGCGGCGGTTTCGGCGCGATGATCACGCCGATGCTGCGTCCCGACCTGTTCGGCGCGCTGGCCACGCACGCCGGCGACGCACTGTACGAATACTGCTACATACCGGAGTTCCCGGTCGCGGTCCGGCACCTGCGGAAGTACGACGGCGACATCTGGCGCTGGTGGGCGGAGTTCCGGCAGCGGGAGGCGTTCACCGCCGAGGAGGACATGTCGCTGGTCACGCTGCTCGGCGTGGCGGCGTGCTTCTCCGCCGATGGCGACGGCACGGTCCACCTGCCGTTCGACCCGGTGACCGCCGAGCTGCGGCCGGACATCTGGCGGCGCTGGCTGGACTGGGACCCGGTCCGGATGGCGCCGGCCCACGCCGAGGCGCTGCGCGGGCTGCGGGGCATCTGGATCGACGCCGGTACCCGGGACGAGTTCTACCTGGACCTGGGGGCCACGGCCTTCAGGTCCGGGCTTTCGGCGGCGGGGGTGCCGGACGACCTGATACACTTTGAGCTCTTTGAGGCTGGACATATGGGAATCGACTACCGGTACCCAATGTCACTCGCCTGGCTATGCGGCCGGATTGCTAAGTAGGCCCTAAGACGCCGCCGGGCAGCACTGGCCTCTGATACGTTTTCCGGCGTATCGAACGGGTTCACTTTTTCGGAATGGAGTACGTTATGCGCAAAAGCGGGTGGGCGGCTGCCGCCGGGCTCATATCGGCTGCGATGCTGCTGACCGCGTGCGGGGGATCGTCGTCCAGCACGAACGGGGCCACGGGCGGCAGTTCGTCCTCATCGTCGACTGGCGGGTCTTCGACCAACGGTGGCGGCTCGACGCCGACCACCGGCACCGATTCGACGAACTCGCCGGGGAGCGGCAGCAGCGGTGGTGGTGCCAGTGCTCACCCGACGGCCAGTTCGCAGATGACCGCACCGCCCCCCGGGACCCTTTACTTCACGGTGCAGCGCTCCGCGCAGGGTTGGATTCTCGCCGAGGCCGGCAAGCCCGTCTACACCTTCGCCGGTGACAAGAAGGGTCAGGCCGGTACCTACAGCGGCGCGGCGTGGCCCGTGGTGAAGGGGCAGAACCCGCAGGTATCCTCGGCCGACAGCATCCCGGGCAGCTTCACCGTCGTCAACGGTCAGGTGCTGTACAACGGGATGCCGCTGTACACCTACGGGACGAAGTCGACCGTCCTGGTGCACCCGAGTTCTGAGTGGAAGCTGATCCCGATGTCCGCTTCCTACATCAAGAGCAGCTGAGCCATCGGTTTAGCCGGTAGAGCGTTTCCGGGCGCCACGATGAGGTGGCGACCGGAAACGCTTTTCTCATATGCGGCACACACGACTACTGAGCGTAGAGTTGCCCGGGCTTACCATGGCGGCGGCTGGGTATTACGCCAGGCGTGGTTACGCAGATCGACCTGGAGCAGCGCCCGCCACAACCCGGTAGCGAGCCCGCACATCAGCGCGAGGTGCTCGTCATTTACGCGGCGCTCATGCTGGCGATGCTGCTCGCGGCGCTGGATCAGACGATCGTGGCCACCGCGCTGCCCACCATCGTCAGCGACCTGGGCGGCGTATCCCACCTGTCCTGGGTAGTGACCGCCTACATGCTCGCCACCACGGCGACGACCCAGGTCTGGGGCAAGCTCGGCGATCAGTACGGCCGTAAATACCTGTTCATCGGGGCGATCGTCATCTTCCTGATCGGATCGGCGCTGTCCGGGCTGTCCCGCAGTATGAGCGAGCTGATCGCGTTCCGCGCGGTGCAGGGCGCCGGCGGCGGGGGCCTGATGGTGCTGGCCCAGGCGATCGTCGGCGATATCGTCCCGCCGCGCGAACGCGGGAAGTACCAGGGCGCGTTCGGCGCGGTGTTCGGCGTGGCGAGCGTCATCGGACCGCTGCTCGGCGGGTTCTTCGTCGACAACCTGTCCTGGCGCTGGGTCTTCTACATCAACCTGCCCCTCGGCGCGGTGGCGCTGGTAGTGGTGACGGTGGTGCTGCCCGCCGTTTCCGCCAGACAGCAGCACAAGATCGACTACCTGGGCGCGACCCTGCTGGCCGGCTTCGCGACCTGCGTGGTGCTGGCCACGTCATGGGGCGGTACCACCTATCCGTGGGGATCCCCGGTCATCATCGGGCTGTTCGCCGGGGCCGTCGTGCTGATCGGCGCCTGGTGGCTGAGCGCACGATACGCCGCCGAGCCGGTGCTGCCGCTGCGGCTGTTCCGCGACCCCGGTGTTTTCTGTCAGTGCCGCGATCCTGCTGGCGGCCGGCTTCGCGATGTTCGGCGCGATCTCCTACCTGCCGTTGTTCCTGCAGGTGGTGCACGGTGTCTCCGCCACGTTGTCCGGCGTCTACCTGCTGCCGATGGTGGGCGGGTTGCTGTTCACCTCGATCCTGAGCGGTCAGCTCATCGCCAGGACGGGCAAATATAAGAGGTATCCGATCGTCGGCACCGCGGTGCTCGCGCTCGGGCTCTACCTGCTGTCCACGCTGGACGAGCACACCCTGACCTGGCAGATGGACCTGTATTTCTTCGTGCTCGGGTTCGGTCTCGGGCTCATCATCCAGGTGCTCGTCATCGCCGTGCAGAACTCCGCTTCCTACGCCGACCTCGGGGCGGCGACCTCCGGAGCCACGTTCTTCCGCACGATCGGCGGCTCGTTCGGTGTCTCGATCTTCGGCGCGATCTTCGCCAACCGGCTCGCCGCCGAGACCACTTCCGCGATTCGCGGCCTGGCCCAGCGCGGGGTGAAGCTGCCGGCCGGCTTCAAGCCCACGACGGCGACGTCCGACCCGTCCGCGCTCAAGGGGCTGCCCGCCGCGATCCATGCCGCGGTGATCCACGCCTACGCGCTCGCCCTGCACCCGGTCTTCCGCACCGCGGTGCCGGTGGCCGTGGTGGCGTTCGTGCTGGCCTGGTTCCTGCGCGAGGTGCCGCTGCGCGGGGCGGCTGGGGCCGCTGGCCTGGGGGAGGGGCTGGGCGCGTCCGCGCCGGAGCGTTCGTCGGTTGATGAGGTGGAATGTGCGCTGTCGAAGCTAGCCGGTGCGGACATCCGGCGGCGCGGGTACGAGCGGCTGGCTTCGCTGGCGGGGCTCGACCTGCCGGCCGGATCGTGCTGGGTGCTCACGAGGCTGGCCAAACACGGCTCGGTGGCGGGTTCGGTGCCTGGGGCGGCTCTGGCGGCCGAGGCGGGAGTGAGCGTCGAGCAAGGTAAGCCGTATGTGGACCGGCTGGTCGCGGACGGGATGGTGATACGTGAGCCTGGCGGGAGACTGCGGTTGACCGCCACGGGTGCCGCGGCGGCGGACCGGTTGTTCGCCGCCCGCCGGGAGGGACTGTGTGAGCTGCTCGCCGACTGGTCACCCGAACAGCACGCCGAATTGGCCGCGCTGCTGAACAAGCTGTCCCGGGCGCTACTGGGCGAGAACGCCGACCGCCACCTGATATCGCGTTAGTTGCTCTGGTCCTGCGGTTGCTTGCGCCGGCCGAAGAAGAAATAGGCGAGCGGCGCGCCGCCCGCGGCGTTGACCAGTCCCACGACCGGCACCCAGATCCACTTCGGGCCCCGGATCTGGCTGGACGGCCGGCGCTTGAGGTCGATGAGCGCCGCCATCTTCAGCGCACCTTCGGCGGCCGCCGCCCCGATGATGAGCTTGCGAGTACCCGGGCTCAGATCGTTCCACTTCCGCATGGCCATGACACCCTCCGTATATGACAGGTCCCCTGGCCACCGTACCAACCTCAGCGGGCGCCCCTGCTCCAGACCTCGGTGCTCTTGGTGCAGCCGGCGTACCGGATCGCGGCTCCGGCGACGACCTGGTCCGATGACAGGCCGGGGCAGTCGTTTCTGGTAGCCCGGATGCCGAACACCATCCCGCCGAGGATGCTGGCGAGCATGAGGCAGATCAGCACCGTCCGTCGCGCCGACCGGCCCGATATGACCTCGGTGCCTGGCATGTCGTGGGCCTGCGCGGCGCGGCCGAAGGCCGCGAACATCGAGCTCATCCGGGAGTCGTCTGCCTGGAGGGCCTGTTCGATCTCGTCAAGGATCCGCTGCTGGCGAAGGGGCAAGCTCATCTCAGTTCCGATACGGCGCGGCGGGAGACTTGCCTGAAGGGTAGCCGATGGCGGGAGAATCCCGGTGCATGATGGCGGTCAGATCCCGCGTTCCTCGAGCACCGGCGGACCCAGCGGCGAGAGGGGCTCGATCAGAGTGAGAAGCGAAATCCCGAAACGTGATGCGGAGTAAGACGGAACATTCATGCTGACCGGAAATTAGGGGGTTTTGCGGGCAGGCGGCAGCAGCCGGCGGCGGGTTGTGCCGTCGGCTTGGGGTTAGCGGGTGGTTAGGCGGCGGTGGTCTCCGCGGGGGTGAGGGTGACGGTCAGGCCGAGGGCTTGGAGCTGG
>JAFARZ010000122.1 GCA_019245115.1 Streptosporangiaceae bacterium
CCAAAGGGCTCTTTTCTTCCCACTGAAGGATGCTCATGTGTCCGCTATGTATCGGTATGCATAGTTCACCCAGGCTGTTCAGCGCACTCTAGCAAAGACGACATGCCCAACATGCCGCAAACGCACGTTATTTTGGCGCGCGCACGGAGTCCTACGTATCCACCGCAAGGCGTAAAACCACCACACAAATCTGCGGATCCATGTCCGGCAAATGCGGATATGAGCGACAGGCGGAGCAACTGGCGACGGCCCGTACGGCCCGTACGGCCCGTGTCGGCTTCGCTGAGCTGTTAAGTTACCGGCATTGGCCGGGACGGGTGAACATCCGCGAGTTCTTCCGCACCCTCAAGGACTGACCGGCGCCCGCAGGTCGCGCGCGTACAGCACCCTGTCGTAGCGGGCGGCGCCGACGGCGACGAACGCGGGCAGGCGTCCGTATTCCGTGAATCCGAGCGACTGGTACAGCCGTGCGGCGCGCTGGTTGTCGCCGCGGAAATCCAGCGTCAGGATCTCGACGCCGGCGTCGGCGGCGCTGGTGATCAGCTCGGTCATCAGCAGGCGGCCGATTCCGTGGCCCTGGCGGCCGGAGGCGATCGCCACCTTCTGGACATCGGCGTGCGGGCGGTAGGTGGGACGGGCGTACCGCCGCCAGTAGCCGAGCCCGGCCAGGTCAGCACCGACCCATGCGGCGGCGAGGTATGCGTCACCGCGCCCGGCGGCGGCGACTTCGCGCAGCAGCCGGGCCACCTCGGCGGGTTCGGGAGGGTCGAGCCAGCCGAGAGCCGCACCGCCGGCCACCAACTGCCGCAGCATCACCGCGGCCTGCCCGGTGAACCGCGGATCAACAGCCTGCGCGCTGTCAACGTGACCGACCACGACCGAAGCGTCCATCCGGCCAATCTAGCCGGGAGCCGCGCAGATAAAGCTGTTGGCCTGGGTTGTGCTGCCATGCCCGGTGTACCGGGCGAACAGCGGGTACTCGCATACCGGCCGCGAATCGGTCACCACGCCGGTGGCGGGATCGGTGGTAGTGCCGGGGATCGAGGCGGGCGCCACGCCACGCTCGACCCAGGCGACCACGGCGTCAAGGGGCTGCGCGGGCGCCGGGCCAGCGGCGCTCGCGCAGTGCTGGGCGCCGGAGGCCAGGAACAGCCGCGCGAAGGAGCCGGTCGCCGCCGGGCCGCCCATAGCCCGCTGCACGCGCTGGTAGTAGTTGATGGTCCCCTGCGGGAAGATGAGCTGGTCGGCGAGGCCGTGCCAGATGAGGATCTTCCCGCCGTCCTTCTTGAACGCGGACAGGTCAGGGTTGTCGGTGGCGATCGCATCGGAGAACTCGCTGACCGACTGGCTGAACAAGCCGTCGAACTGCCCGTATGTCAGGGTGTGCCAGTCCCACGACGGGTTCTTCCGCAGCCAGGTTCCGAGCCAGGACACCGCGACCGGGAACGCGGTGCCGGTCGTCACGCCATTGCTGGTGGTCGTCGCGGCCAGGCCCGCGAGGCTGGCACCGCGCTCGAGCCCGTACCACAGCGGTTTCCCGTCAGCCGATTCCGGTCCCTGCCAGATCTTCGTCATCACCGCGGCATCCTGGTGCGTGATGACGCCGCATGGCGTCACGAGGCCCACCAGCTTGTCCGGATTCCAGTCGCAGGCGTCCGGGTTGGTGATGACGCCGTCGGTCGTGGCGCAGGCTTGCACGGCCGACTCGGTGAACGCGTTCTCCTTGCACGCAGGCAGGAAGTCGCCGGAGGCGTTCATCACCAGCTCGGGCCAGATTTCGGCGGGGATGAACTTCGTCCAGTTGATCGCGGGCGCGCCGGAGGAGATGCCGTTGTAGTCGGCGGGATACCGCTGGGCTTCCATGAGTCCCTCGCGGCCGCCGGTGGAGCATCCGTTGAAGTAGGAGAACCGCAGCGGCGAGGGATAGTAGAGCTGGGTCACGGCCTTGCCGGCCACCGACATGTCGTGGATGCCGACGGAAGCGAAGTCGTTGATCAGCGGCCAGTCGAGCTGCCCGTTCTTCAGCGCCCAGCTCCCGGTCAAGGCATCGGCGGGCGGGACCCCGCAATCGGTTGCCGCCGAGGCGTACCCACCCTGGACGGCGGCCGCCATCTCGTTGTAGAGCGGGCCGCATTCGTAGACCGCTCCGCCAACGCCCTGGAAGCGGCCGTTCCACGGTTCCGGGAGCCACGCCTCGATGTGGAGGGCATTGCCGGACCCGTCAGCCTGGGTCAGGGTGACGTCACAGAAGGCCGGCAGCCCGGTGAGCGGCGGCTGCCCCGTCGCGGTGAAGCTGCCGGTGGCGTTCAGGGAGGCGGCGTCGACCGTCACCCCGGCCAGGTGCAGCCCGGCCTGGAGATAGCCGGTGTCGCACCGCGACGCGGACGCTGCCGGGGCCGCGGCGGTTCCCGAAGCCGTAACCGCCGATACCGTGCCCGCCGTCACGGCGAAGATCGCCAGGGCGCGCGACGCGCCGCGCAGAAGATCCATCACGGCACCGATCATCTACGAATCGACGCGGATCGTCAATGTGTATGTAGAACTATGTGGGCAGCTGATACCACCGCCCGTTCGTTGTAAAGAGCTTTTTGCACGAACGGCGGTGGCTCAACGTGCGCAGATACGGCGCCACTCCGCCATCGCGGCCGGCCGCCACCGTCCGTGCTGCCGGTGAAAGAGCTTCGCGGCACGGATCCCGCTCCACCCCGCGGGCAGCAGTTCGGCGGGCAATGTGGGGTCGATGAGCCGGAACCGGCGCCAGGCATGCACCAGTAGCGCCAGCCGCAGCAGCGGATCACCGGACGGGTTCCGGGTGAACTCCTCCAGGAACTCCTCGTACTCCCGTCCGAGCCCATCGATGTCCCATGCCTGGCCGACCAGGACCGGCAGCTCATCACCGGCCAGATGCTCGGCGAGGAAGATCTGAGCGCCCTTGCGGACGCCTGCTTCCCGCAGGACCTGCTCGGCTTCCTTCGCGCGGTCGGTGTACGTGCTGACCCACACGCCGGGCGCCGGGTTGCCGAACCCCGCCCAGCTCAGCCGCGTCTCCAGCAGGTGCCGGCCCGGCCGGTTGTCCTCCGCGACCCGCGCCAGCACCACCAGCCACTGGCGTTCCCACACCGGTTGTACCGCCGTGAAGCCGTAGATCTTCTCCTCGCCCCCGTTCAGGAACTGCTCGAAGGGCGGGCTGAGCTGCCACAACGTCTCCCGCCCGGAGCGTACCGGGATCAGCCAGCCGTCCTTGGAGGCACGCAGCACCGTCTGCCGGCTGGTCTTCTCCCCCACGCCGAAGCGGCCCAGCACATCGATCAACGCCGACGACGGTGTCGGCTGCCCGGTGCGGCGCGCGAACTCCCCCAGAATCGTGGTCAGCATCCCGCGCACGCCACCCGCGCCCGCGGCATACCGGCGCGACGGCGTGAGCCTATCGCGGCACGCGTCCTCGAACGGGCCGGTGGCCATGCGAGAGCCCACGAGCAGATCCTATCCGCCGCCCTGAAAACCCACCCCTGAGAACCAGCGCGTAATCAGGTGGAGGGCCGGTGAGCTGCCCTGGCCGCATCCAGTGCGGCGGCGACATGCCGGAGTTCGGGTGCTGTGTAGCGTTTGCCGAGATCAGTGAGCATGAATGCGCACGCCCACGCGCGAAGGGCGGCGGGGATATCGCGCAGCCCGCCGGACTCGATCCACCCATCGCGCAGCGCGGCCCATCCCGGCGTTTAAGGAGCTTCCCGAAGGCATTCGCCGGGCACTGGCGCGGATGCTCAAGGGGTACGTTGCGCCAACCATCCCCACCTGAGGGGTACGTTGCGCCAACCATCCCCACCTGAGGGGTACGTTGCGCCAACCATCCCCTCCGATTCGCCACCACCAACGCGCAATCGGGTCACTTTCGCTACACGCCCTGGTCCGGCCCGCGCCCAGGAAGCCCGCGGCGGGACGGACTTGGGCCTTGTCAGCACCCTGCCTGGCTCGTAAGATGCTGATGCGCGAACGTTCGCTCAAACCGTAGAGTACGGGAGCCCAAGGCGATGTTCTTCTCCAGACACAGACAATCCCGTATCGCAGACCGTGCAGTAAGCGTTAAAACGCAGGTCATCCTCATAGCCGCGGCTACGGTGGCGCTCATCCTGGGCGGGACGATGGCAGCGACGGCTAACGGCAGCGTCGGTTCTCATGCCGCCGCCTCGGCCGGGAACGCGGCCGGAGCGCGGGCGAACGCTCGGTCATCGGCCGCGCCGTACCTGTTCGTCCACGATCCGACCATGGCCAGGGAGAACGGGACCTACTACCTGTTCTCGACCGGAGACCCAGCGGGCGCCATCGGGAACGGCAACATCCAGATCCGCACGTCGCGGAATCTGCGGGACTGGAGCTACCGCGGAACGGTCTTCGCGGACAAGCCCGCCTGGATCACCAGCGCGCTGGGCGCCATCCCTAACCTGTGGGCACCGGACATCTCGTATTTCGGCGGCTTGTGGCACCTGTACTACGCGGGATCCAGCTTCGGCTCCAACAACTCGGTGATCGGACTGGCCACCACCCCGACACTCGACCCGGGCGATCCCAGGTATCACTGGACCGACGACGGCCAGGTGTTCCGCACCACCACGGCGGACAACTTCAACGCCATCGACCCGTCCCTGGTGAGCGACGCGTCCGGCGGGAAGTGGCTGGTGCTCGGGTCGTTCTGGAGCGGGATCAAGCTGATCGCCCTGGACGCCGCCACCGGCAAGCCGGCGTCCAGTTCCCCGCAGGTCTACTCCCTCGCGTCCAAGCCGTTCCCCGATCCCGAGGAGGGCGCCGGCATCACCTACCACGACGGGTACTACTACCTGTTCGTGGCGGTCGACTTCTGCTGCCGGGGGATCAGCAGCACGTACCACATCCAGGTGGGACGCTCCACCAGCGTCACCGGTCCCTACACGGACGCGTCGGGCACCGCGATGACCAACGGCGGTGGCATGGAAGTGCAAGGCACCGACGCCGGCATGATCGGCCCGGGCTCGCCATTCATCTTCCAGACCGCCAGCGGTAGCGACCTCGTGTACCACTACTACGACGCGTTCTCGGCCGGCGATGCCTGGGTGCAGATCCGCCCGCTCATCTGGGTGGGCGGCTGGCCGGTCACGGGCCAGCCCTTCGTCCCCGTCCCCGGCGCCCCTGGCCCGGAGGCCGCACCGTAACTCGCCGCGGCATCGCGCGACCGCGATCCCAGCGCCGCCCGAGACGCGGCATGACAGCGCCGTTCCCGCGGAAGCGGCTCGTGAAGGTTTTCACGAGCCGCTTCCGCGGGGTACTACGTCAAGAGTGCTGCTACCGACGCGCGATGATCTGAGCCGCCCGTCCTGTCCGCGCATGAGAAGTCGGCTTCGCCACGCAACCCGCTTGATTGGCGTTTTGCCCGACAGCCGAGTAATGCCCGGTTCCGGTATCGGAGAACGTGGAACAAAAGAGCTTCGCGGAGGATTAGGCGCCGGTTTCCGGTGCCTTTCTTTCCGTGAGGCTCCGATCTTCCGCAAGATGAACACCTGCCTTAGGCAATGCCGCTATGCACAGCGCGAACCAGACTAGGGTCACCCCACCGCCAAACAAGAGCCGCGCCCTGCGGGCCCAGACCAAATAGTCAGCCCTTTCCTGCCACCAGTCAGCCCGGACACGCTGCAACCTGGCCTCTTCGGGAAGATCTGGCCACCATTGGTCGATTTCCCAGGGCATCACGGAGTGCTGGCGAGCCCAGTAGCCGCATTGCACAGCGAAGATAAGCGCCAGCAGGGCTCCAAGCGATATCAAGAGAACAAGACCGGGAAACCGCAAGGCCTCTTGCTGCTGCAATACTATTCCGGCGAACGCAAACGCTCCCCCGGCCAGTAGAGGGGCCGCGATAGACGAGATGGACTCGATGGCCTTCGGACCGCCATAATAGTACGGAATATCGTACCTGAACCGGTTGGGCTGGCTGCTGGAGGCTGATTTACGTTATCCATGACGCAGAACCCCTAGCTCTACGAGTTGTCGCATTCTAACATCGTATTGTCGCTCAGGGCCGATTTGCCGGGGAAAGCGTGAGGATGGGCCGGACATGTTCGAGAGGTTTACCGACAGGGCACGGCGGGTGATCGTCTTGGCGCAACAAGAAGCCAGGATGCTCGATCACAACTACATCGGCACCGAGCACATCCTGCTCGGCCTCATCCATGAGGGCGAGGGTGTCGCGGCGAAGGCGCTTGAGTCGCTGGGGATCAGTCTGGGCACCGTGCGCCAGCAGGTCGAGGAGATCATCGGCCGAGGGCAGCAGGCGCTAACGGGACACATCCCGTTCACGCCGCGCGCCAAGCATGTGCTCGAGTTGTCGCTGCGGGAGGCGCTGCAACTTGGTCACAACTACATCGGCACCGAGCACATCCTGCTCGGCCTGATCCGGGAGGGCGACGGGGTCGCCGCTCAGGTGCTGGTGAGGCTTGGCGCCGACCTGAACCGGGTGCGTCAGCAGGTCATCCAGCTCCTGCACGGGATCACGGCGGCCGAAGGGCCATCCGCCGTGCCCGCCGGCCCGATCACCGGTGGGCGCGGCCGCCGCGAACGCGAGCAACTGGCGGAGATGGCCACGCGGATGGAGTCGATCGACAGCCGCCTGCACGCCATCGCGGAACGAGTCGGCACCGGACCGGACACCCATGAGCTCGACCAGGAACTCACTCAGGTCCGCCGGGACAAGATGTCCGCCCTGGACGCCGAGGACTATGAGCACGCCGCCGTACTGCGGGACCGGGAACGGGAACTGCAAGCCGAACAGGCCACCCGGAAGCAGGAATGGACGGAAGCCCACCCCGACCTGACATCCCTGGCCGAAACGGTCCAGCAGCTCACCGACGAAGTCCGGCGCCTGCACAGCCTTCTTCACCGGCACGGCATCGACCCCGAGGACGATGCCGGCCCGGGAAACGAGGCCGGCCCGGAAAACGACACTGGCGTGGCCTAGTGCCAGTTACCCTGCTCTCGCGAACGATGCCAGGCACAGGTAGTGCAGAGCGGGATCGTAGTCGGCCAGGGTCAAGCCGCCGCCGCCCGGTGCGGCCGCCCATGCCGCCAGCTCGCGCCAGACACCCGTAGCCGGCTGGCCGGGCAGCGCGAGGATGCTCCGCCAGCCCGGCACACCGTCACCGGTCAGCGGCGCCAGGCCCTCGCCGAGGACGAGCGTGCGCCGCTCCTCCCCCACGGCGCCGGCGGCCGGCTCAGGCAGCGCGGCCAGCTCGCGGCCGAGGGTCGCGGACACCTGCTCGGCGGGGACGGCGGGGCAGACCCGGACGGCGCGCAGGCAGGGCGCGCCGACCCCAGACGATGCAACCGGAGCCGCCGCGACAGGAACGGCATCGCACAGCATGGCGAAGGCGGCGTGCCGGATCGGCACGCTGGCGGGCGCTGGCGGGTCGTAATCCAGCCGCGCCTGCTCCGCGACAGCCACCAGCACCCGCGACCAGCCGTCGGCGGCCGCGTAGTCGCGGGTCAGACGGAGCGCGGTGAACCCGACGGCGCGACCCTGGTCGCAGATCGCGAACGCCATGGGCTTGCCCGGGCAGACATGGCTCAGGTACGTGGCGGTCGCCCGTCCCGGCGACAGATCGGGCATCGTGAAGCCGAGGATGAGCGCGTCGGCGGGCTGGTCCGGCGGCACCAGGTCGCCGATAAGCCCAGCCGCCATCTCGCCGTAGGAGTGTCCGCCGGAGCCGGGATGGAGCGGGAGCCCGTAGGGCCGGACCAGATCGCCGAGGAACTCCAGGTAACCCCGGTCGAGCGCCTGCGACGAATCGGGGAAGTCCCGCCACCGCGCCTGGCTGAGGGCTATCGTCTGGCCCGCGAACCCCGTGCGGCCCTCGCCGGATCCGGTGACGTAAAGTCCGCTCAGTCGGCCACCACCATGTGACCCGCCACGAAGTCAGCGAGCGCGCCGAGGGAGGCCAGGTCCGCTGGCTCGATCTCCTCGACGTCGATCTGGATCTCCAGGGTGTCCTCCATCTCCAGGATCAGCTCCAGCGTGGTCGCCGAGGTCATGCTGAGATCCTCCATCAGGCGGGTGCCTTCGGAGAGCCCGGCCGTTTTCTCGGCGTCAAGAGCGAGCACCTTGGGCAAGACGACGTGAATGCTTTCCATGACCCGCTCCCGGAAGGCGCTGTCGCCCATCTCCCACCTCTTCCTTGTGTGTCCGTTCAGTCAGTGCTGAAAGACCATGGCCGAGAACGTGGCACCCAGCGCCGCGCCCGCCGCCGTGATGACGTAGCGGTCCCCGGCCTGGAGCAGGCCCCGCGCCGCGGCCGTGCGGTAGTTGATGAAGGGGTCCGCGCAGAAGCCGTGACCCACCGACGGCACGTTTTCAAGCAGCACCTTCGCCACCGGGAACTCCAGCTTGCGGCAAACCCGGCGCCAGGAGACCAGGTTCACGTTGTGCGGCAGGATCAGGGTCACGTCGTCCAACCGCAGCCCGGCCTCCGCCACCGCGGCCGCGATCACTTCGGCGAGCGCGGCCGGATACTCGCTCTGGAAGCTGGTGAGCAGTTCCGGCCGTTCGACAGGATCGCCGTCGAACTCGCCACGCGACTCGGCCGCGTAGGCCAGCAGCCGATCCCGCGGGCCGCCCTGGCTTACCAGGCACGCGGCAGATGCCTCGGCGAACAGGGACGTCTCCGGAACTATCCGGGCCATCCGGGTGAATGCCTTCTCCCCGGCCACGACGAGGGCGAGGGCGTCCGGATCACCGTCGGCGGCAAGCAGCCGCCCGGCCAGATGGATGGCCAGCAGGCTGGTGGCACACGCCTGGTGCGTGACAGTGAGGGCAACCGCGTGGCCGAGCCCGAGCCGTTCGGACAGCTCATGCAGCGGGTTCAGCGGATACGGCGCCACCACCGGCATGCTGCGCGCGTACAGCACATAGCGGACTCGCTCCCGTTGTTCGCGCAGGCCGCTGAGCTGGCCGGTCGCGCACATCAGCAGGTCGAGCAGGGAACGGTCCGGGTCCCGGCTGACCTCCGCCAGTCCGTGGTAACGCTGGAACACCTTTATGTTCATCGGGGTGAGACCCAGCTCCGGCGCCAGCGACTCGATCGGCACCCGCTGCGGCGGCACGTACGCGGCCACCTCCGCTAGCGCGGTCACCGCACGCCGCCGAACTGAACAATGCCCCTATGTGTCACAGCTCCCCGCTCGCCGTCAGCCGTCCGGATAATACCCATACGACCACCATCCGGCGCAAGAGGCGACCGTGGCGGCGGCGAGAAAGGACCGACGATGACTGCGGACGACACTGCCCCGGCCGACGACACGGCCCTGGCTGACATGGCCGGAGCGCTCGCCGCCGCGACCGGCGACGACTCGCTGCTGAGCGCCGGCATCACCGCCACCACCCGGCTGGAAGGCGACCTCTACCTCGACAGCCTGGACGTGGCGGCCCTCGGCGCGGTGCTGCGCGACCGCTTCGGAACCACGGTGGACCTGGCCGGCTACGTTGCCGGGCTGGACATCGACCAGATCATCGCACTCACCGTCGGCGACATAGCCGCCTACGTGGACCGGTGCCTCCAGTGAGCCGGTTCCTTGTCGTGACGCTGCCGTTGACCGGACACGCGTACCGTGCCGTGGCCGTCGCGGACGAACTCGGCGCACGCGGCCACGAGGTGGCCTGGTGCGGTCCGAAGACATACTTCCGGCCGCTGCTCGGCCCGGACGCGACCCTGTTCCCGACCGGCACCAGGCTGCTGCGTGATCAGGCGGAGCACGGTATCGCCGCGCTGAAGTCGCTGTGGGAGCGGTACGTCGTGCCGATAGCGCGCTTCATGCTGCCCGCCGTGAACCGCGCCGTGCTCGAGTACCAGCCGGACATGGTCGTGGTCGATCAGCACGCGCTGGCCGGCGCGCTCGCCGCACACCGGCACGGCCTTCCCTGGGCCACGCTGGTCACAGAGGCTATGGAACTGACCCGCCCGCTGGCGGCACTGCCGCGGGTGGAGGCGTGGGTGCGCGCACAGGTCGCGGCACTGTGCCGGGAGGCGGACGTGACCGACGCTGACTTCGACCCGCTGTTCTCGCCGCATCTGGTGATCGCGTTCACGACGTCGGCGCTCACCGGCGAGCAGCGGTTTCCCGGCCACTTCGCGCTGGTCGGCCCCGCCATGCTGGAACCTCCTGGCGACTTCGCCTGGGATCTGCTCGACGCGGCGCGGCGCAAGGTCCTGATCACCGTCGGCACGCTCGCCACCGGCCTGGCGGGGGATTTCTACCAGCGCGCCGCGGCCGCCGTCGCCCCGCTGCGCACCACGGTGCAGGCGATCATCGCCGGGCCGCCCGGCTCACTGCCCGATCCGCCGGACAACGTGCTGGCCGTGCCCTCGGTGCCGATGCTGGCGCTGCTCCCCCGGCTGGACGGGGTGGTCAGCCACGGCGGCATGAACACCGTGAGCGAGGCGCTCGCGCACGGCGTGCCGCTCGTTCTCGCGCCGATCAGGCACGACCAGCCGGTCGTCGCCGCGCAGGTGGTGCGGGCCGGGGCCGGCATCCGGGTGCCGTTCCACCGGGTCAGTCCCGGCCAGCTAAGGGAGGCCCTGGTCAGCATCCTCGACGAGCCGTCCTACCGGCGCGCCGCGATACGGATCGGGGACTCGTTCGCCGCCGCGGGCGGGGCACCGGCGGCAGCCGAACGCCTGGAACAGGCCGTCCGCACAGCACTCTTAGAACCTGTTTGGAAGCCCCGCTCGGCCGCTGCGAGCACACCGATGGTGCCATCGGTGCCGCCCTCCAAGGCAATGTGTCCGATTCGAGCGTGCCGATGGCACCATCGGTGCCGTCAGAATCGAGGGCGCTATTGATGACGCGTTGACTCGGGAGGTCCGATAGCCAATACTTATAGGAAACTTTACTAATGACAGTTTGGGGATCGTGGCGGGAGCGGGGGGGCTGTCATGGTCGCTGTTGCGCTGCGACGGGAGGCGCGCCTTGGTATCAGCGACGATGCGCGTGGTACCGGTGAAGTTCTCCGGTACGCGTTCCGATTCGGGGCCTCTCACGCTAGGTCAGCGGAACGTGCTGCTATGGGCCGAGGATCAGACCGTTTTCGGCGCCGTGCAATGGCAGACGCTCAATCTCGCACCGAACCTGTCGCTGGACGACGTGACCGGGGCGATCGGCCGGCTGATTAGCCGGCACGAGTCACTGCGAACCTTGTACGCGCTCGGCACCTCCGGGGAGTGGACCCAGCAGGTCGCGGCGTCCGGTGAGCTGCCGGTCGAGGTCCACGAAGCCGGCGGTCGGCTGGACGCCACCGAGGCGCTGCTGAAGCAGCGACTGAACGAGCCATTCGCGCTGGACCGGGAATTGCCGATCCGGGCGGCGGTCATCACTTCCGGTCGCACCCCGGCCAAGGTTGTGCTGGTTCTCACGCACATGGCGGCCGATTTCGCTTCGCTCGACATCATCGCGCGCGATTTCCGGCGGCTGATGCGCAACAGCATGGGCCAGGCGCCCGGGCCGCCGGCCCTTCATCCGCTGGATCAGGCCAGGCTCGAGATGTCGCCGCCGGCCAGGCGCCGCGCCGAAGCCGCGTTGCGGTACTGGGAAACCACCCTGCGCGGCGCGCCGCAGTGCATGCTCGCCGTCCCCGGTCACCAGCCCGCGGACAGCGGCCGGAGGATGGCGACCCTGCGTTCGCGGGCCGCGGCACATGCCATGGCCAGGATCGCGGACCGAACCCGCGCAAGTCAGTCGGTGGTGATCCTCGCGGCCGTCGCGACCCTGCTCGGCCTGCGCACGGTCAATGACCGGTGCCAGATCACCTCCCTCTGCGCGAATCGCTTCACTCCGGCCAGCCGCGACTACGTGGGCACGATCGCACAGGACGCGCTCATCACCGCCGACCTGAGCGCCGATACGTTCGACGGAATCATCCGGGCCACCCGCACCGCCGCGCTGACGGCCTATTACCACGGCCAGTACGACGCGGAAAGCCTGTGGCGGATCATCGATCGCGTGAGCGAAGACCGCGGCACCAAGTTCCACCGAGACTGCGTGCTGAACGACTTGAACGGCGCCGCGGTTCAGGTCCAGACGGGGCACCGGGGAAGGGGTGACGCGGCGGATGCGATGCGGGACTCGCGGCTGGTGTGGGCAGACACCGATCCGCGCCCGTTGCTGTTCTACTTCGAGGTGTTCAGGCTGACCGGACATGAGGTGAGCCTGTCGGTATGGGCCGACCAGAGCCGGTTCCCTCCCGCGGAGGTCGAGGACTTCCTGCTCGCCGTCGAGCGGCTGCTGGTCGCCGCCGACAGGCGGAACGTCCCGGCACGCGAAATCGGCGAACTGGCCGGCCTGAGGCCGGTGCGCCGCGATGCGTCCTGGCGGCGGATAGACTCATGCTGGGTCGAGATGCCCGCCGCCCAGCAACTCCTCGACGACGTGGTCGCTTCGGTGCCGGGTATCGATGCCGCTCAGGTCTTCTGCATCCGTGATGTCGCCGGCACCCGTGATGTCGCCGGCACCCGGGCCGCTGAGGCGCTTGTGGCCTACGCTTCGGCGTCCGGCGAGTGGATCACCCCGCAGATCCTCCACGCGCAATGCCGGCAGCGGCTGGCCGGCCGCCATACCGCGATGGCACCCGCCTGGTATGTCATCTGCGAGCGGCCGCCCGACGATCTGACGTGCCTGGACCTGTGGCGGCGGCTGCCCGTCCGGGTCGAGGGCTCCGGTCGGGCGTGAGCGGTAAGCCGTTCTTCATCACCAGGCGGATCGCCGTGACCAGTTCGTCCCTGCTCGGCTGCAGCGCCATGTCCAGTTCCGGCGCGCAGCCCACCACGGCGCTGTCCGGGCGGGTGATCCGCTGCGGCGTGGTCCGCAGCGAGCCCTGCTCCACAACGGTCGCGATGATCTCGGCGGCGAACCCGCAGAACCGGTTGGTGTCGTCGAGTACGACGAGCCGCCCCGTCCTGGCCAGCGACGAGAACAGCCCGTCCCAGTCGAACGGGTAGAGCGTCCGGGGGTCGAACACCTCGACCGAGATCTCGCCCGACAGCGCGTCCGCCACGGCGAGCGCGTCGTGCACCAGATGCCCGGTCGCCGCCACGGTGACGTCGGTACCAGGACGGTGCACCCGTCCGACGCCGAGCGGCACCGGGGCCAGGTCGGCGAAGACCACGTCGGACCTGACGCGGTGCGCGCCGATCGGCGCGAACACGACGACCGGGTCGTCGTCCCTGATCGCGCTGACCATCAGGCCATAGGCGTCGGCGGGCGTGGCCGGCAGCACGGTCTTGACCCCGAAGTGCGCGAACACGCTGTACGGCTGATCAGAATGCTGCCCGCCCCAGGCAGGCCGCCAGCCAGCGGCCGGCAGCAGGTAGGTCACCGGGACGCTGGCCTGCCCGCCGCTCATCACCGAGACCTTGTTCGCCTGGTTCGCGATCTGCTCCAGGACAAGCAGCAGCAGGAACGGGATCTGGTACTCCACCACCGGCCGCATCCCGGCCAGCGCGGCGCCGGTCGCGAAGTTCGTGAAGCCCTGCTCGGACAACGGCGTCTCGACCACCCGATCGGGCCCGAACCGGGCCAGCAGCCCGGGCGTGGTGTTGGTCAGCGCCTCGCGGATGTCCTCGCCCATGATGAACACGGCGGGGTCGCGTTCCATCTCGTCGCCGAGCGCCCGGTTGATCGCCCGCAGGTACGACAGCAGTGGCATGGCCCGCTCACCCGGCCGTGAGCTGGCTCGCGGGGACCGCGGCGTGCGGGTCCGGCCGGTACGGCCTCGGCTCGGTCGAGTACAGGTGGTCGAACGCGGTGTCCGGCGACGGCCGCTCGCCGGCGACGGCGAACCGCACCGCGTCCTCGACGACCGAATCGGCCCAGGCGTCGATCTTCAGCCGTTCCTCTTCCCCGACCCGGCTGGCCTGTAGCGTGAGCGGATCCCGCCCTCGCCACCCGGCCACCTCGGCCGGCGACCGGTACCGCAGTCCGGCCTTGGCCTCGAACGTGTGGTGTCCCTCGAAGCGGTAGGTGAGGAACTCGAGGAACACCGGCCCGCCGCCGGCCCTGGCCCGCTCGACGGCCTCGGCCGCCGCGGCGTACACCACCTCGGCATCCATCCCGTCGTGGGTGGCGGCCGGGATGCCGCAGGCCAGCGCCCGCGCCGTCACCGACCCGGCCAGCGCCCGGCCGACCGGCAGCGTCGTGGCGTAGCCGTTGTTCTCGCACACGAAGACCACCGGCGCCTGCCACAGTGCCGCCAGGTTCAGCGACTCCAGCAGCGCGCCCTGGCCTATCGCGCCGTCGCCGAACGTGGCGACCGCGACCCGGTCGCTCCCCTGCCGGGCCAGGGCCCACGCGGTCCCGACGGCCATCGGCGCGCCGTGCCCGACCGAACCCGTGCACCCGTACACGCCGACGCTGAAGTCGGATGGGTGGAACGACCCGCCGCGGCCGCGGTCGACGCCGTTGACCCGCCCGGCCATCTCGGCCAGCAGCACGCCGGGATCGGTGCCCTTGGCCAGCAGGTGCCCATGCGCGCGGTGGTTGGAGTACAGCACGTCGTCGCGGCGCAGCGCGGCGCCGAGGCCTGCCGCCACCCCCTCCTGACCGATGCACGGATGAATGCCGCTGGCGATCTCACCCGATCTGACCAGCTCGATGGCGCGTTCCTCGAACCTCCGGATCAGCGCGATGATCTGGTAAAGCTCGGGCGAGCGCACGAGCTTGCTAGAGCCGCCCATGGATGTCCCCACTCCCGGCTTGGACCTACGCCAGTTTCAGTCATCGCCGCTGGCATGTCAATCAACGGTGTTATGACGACTCAATCATGCTATATCGGTTCAATCACGAAGCGGGCGTGCGAATTAATTGCGACCTAACGTCGAGCCCTTGTAAAACAAGGATCTTCGAGTATGGTCATTGCGAAGGCAGAATGTCCGTCATGTTGTTCATTGGGCGTGACGACGCCATTCTGTGTCGTTCCAGGAGATTCGCCGGCTTCTGGAACAAGTCAACCCGCCAGTTACGACCGGGTGAAGGGGAGGTCGGGGGGTGACATTAGGCCAGCACCCCGCGGTGGCCGGAGGCGCATTTCCACAGCTCGAGCCCGACTGGGTTGACGAAGTCCTGCTAGCTGGCGCCGCGGACGAAGTGTGCCTGTACCTGGATGAGCCTGTCAGCCGTGCTGAGCTGCGCCGGCTCGTCGCGGACCGGCACCATGCCCTGGCAGGCGCCGGGCTACGTCGCGGCGGCTCCGTCGCACTGTGCCTGGCGCCATCGCTGGCGTTCATCACCAATCTGCTCGCATCGTGGCGGATCGGCGCGCAAGCTTCCCTGCTGGACTACCGGCTGACTCCCTATGAGGTGGACGTGGCGCTCAAGCGACTGCTGCCGCAGGTGGTCGTTACGGCCGAGCGCTCCACCGCCGGTCCGCTGCGAGGCTTCGCCGAGATCACCGAGCGCGTGCGCACGTATCCCGGCCGGCCCGCCGCCACCACCCACGCCGTCATCCAGCTCAGCTCCGGATCGACCGGCCCATCCAAGATCATTGCCCGCGACGCCGCCAACCTCGTCGAGGAGGTGAAGCGGTACACGCTGATCGACGGTGTCCCGCGCAGCGGCGAGCGCATCGTGTCGCTCGCATCGATGGTGCACGTGCTCGGACTGGTCGGCGGCTTGCTCTACAGCCTGCACGCGGGCGTGAAACTTACAATCCCGGCCAGGATGACGGCGGACGGCATCCTGTCCACCGTCGCGGCCGGCTCGCAGCCGACCACGCTGCTCGGTGTCCCGTTCCACATCGAGTTGCTGGCGTCGGTGCGGCAGCCGCCGAAACTGCCGCAGCTCACCGGCATGACCACCGGCGGCGAACTGGTCCGCGCGGACGTCTACAACGCGTTCGTCGATCGCTACGACGTGCGCCTCGGCAACATGTACGGGATGACCGAAGTCGGCGTCATCGCCACCGACCTGTTCGGTGCGCACCGTCCGGCCGTGATGCCGGCCCCCGGCCTCAGCGTCCGCGAAGAGGGCGGGGAACTGCACGTCTCGGTACCGACCTCGCCGTACCTCGGCGACCAGGACCCGAATCGCTGGTCGGACGGCTGGCTGCACACCAGGGACGCCGGCGCCGTCGATACACGGACCGGGCTCGTCCGGGTTCTCGGCCGCCGCGACTCCCAGGTCTCGGTGGGCGGCCTCAAGGTGGACCTGACCGAGATCGAGCACATGCTCGCGGCACTGCCCGAGGTCGCCGGAGCCGTCGTGGTGCACGACCACGCGATAGAGGCGTACCTGATGCTGGCCGATGGAGCCGAGCTGTCCGCGGTGGAGCGCGAAATCACGACCCGGCTCGCCGCGTACAAGCGACCGCGCCGGCTGCACGTGGTCGAGCAGCTACCCCGCACGGCCACCGGAAAACTCGTCCGCGATCAAACCGTCCTGCGGGACCAATCCCCTCCCGGACCCGAAGCACCCGAACAACCCGAAACACCCGAACAACCCGTAGAACCCGAAAGGTAGCGCCGCACATGATCGATGAGGTCCGCCAGTTCGTGCTGGAGTCTCTGACGAGCATGAACTACAGCATCGAAGGCATCGACGACGACACCAGACTCGGTCCGGCCGGCGCCGACCTGGAGTCGCTCGCCCTCGCCGAGCTGGCTGTGCGGGTGGAGGACCATTTCGGGGTCAAGTTCGACGACAGCGAGAGCGACGTGCTCGCCGGCATGACCGTCGGCGAGTTCTGCCGGACCGTCGCGCCGCGGATACAGCCCGCGTCGGCGCACTGACCGTGCAGCGTCGGATTGGCCTGGGCCTCCGGCCGCGGCGGTCGGATGTGGTCGCGATGCTCGCCACCTACGGTGATCGCCAGCCGGAGCAGGTACCGGAAGCGATCGACTCGCTGGAGCTGGCCTGGCTGATACACCAGATCGAGCAGCGCTACGGCATGCTCGACGTCGACGACGACATGATCGCCCGCATGTCCACGGTCACCGGTGTGCTCGACGTGCTGAAGGATCTGAGGGTCGGGTCATCGCATGACTGACGCGGTCGTGACCGGAGCGGCTGTCATCAGCGCGTACGGCCGGGGAACCGAGGCGCTGCTGGCTGGGCTGCTGTCCGGCCGGCCCGCCTTCGCCCCCGTCCAGCGGTTCGATGTCAGCGCGCGCCGGGTCCGCACCGCGGCGACCATGCCAGAATCCCCCGACCTGGGCACCGAGTTGACGGGCGCCATCCGCGAGGCGTGCGACGAGGCCGGGCTGTCCCAGGCCGACCGCGCTCGCAGCCCGCTGTTCCTCGCCGTCCACGGCGACCCAGCGATAGCCCGGGCCCCCCAGGCAGGCCAGCCAGGGCTCGGGGCCGAGGCGTTCACCGCCGCGGTGGCCGGCCGCGCAGGCCTCGCGGAGCAGGGCTTCCGCTGCTACATGTCGGCCTGCGTGGCCGCGAGCACCGCCGTGGCCGACGCGGCCGCGATGATCAGACGCGGGCACGCCGACCGCGTAGTCGTGGCCGGCGGCTACCTCGTCGAGAGCGACCAGTTCGCGCTGTTCGACGCCGGCCGCGCGCTCGCTGACGACGGGCAGGTGCGCCCGTTCAGCGCCGGACGACGCGGGCTCCTCCTGGGTGACGGCGTGGGCGCCGTCGTCATCGAAAGCGGGCGGTTGGCCCGCCGGCACAGCTCGCCCCCGCTGGCGCGGATGGCGGGCTGGGGTCGCAGCGGCGACGCGTACCACCCGTGCCAGCCGCACCCCGAAGGCCATGGCATGGCACGAGCCGTCACCGCCGCGCTCCGGCGAGCCGGTGTCGCGGCGGCCGATCTCGGTTATATCAACGCTCACGGGTCGGGCACCGGCCACAGCGACCCGGCCGAGACGAACGCGCTGCGGCTCGCGCTCGGCGACGCCGTCGCGGCCGTGCCGGTCAGCTCCACCAAGTCGCTGCACGGCCAGGCACTGGAGGCGTCCGGCGTGCTGGAGCTGATCGTCACACTGCTGGCCATCCGCAAGGGCATGCTCCCGGTCAACGCCGGGTTCCTCGGCGCTGACGACGGATGCCGCCTCAGCCTCGTGCTGGGCGAGGCGCTGGCCACCACCGCGGAGTTCGCGATGAGCCTCAACGCCGCGTTCGGCGGCGCGAACACCGCGCTCGTTATCGGCGTGCCATGACATCGCCAGCATCCGTCACAGCCGACGACCTCGCCGCGTTGCACGCGGCGGCGGCCGCGGCCGGCCTGACGGTCACCTCGTCCGCGTCCTGGCCCCAGACCGACGCGGACCGCGAGGTCACCCCGCTCGCCGGGTTCATCGAATCGAACTTCAGCCCGCTGATCGCCGAGGTGGCCGAGCGGGCCCTACGCAGGCGTGAGCCAATACAGCCGCAGGCGACGACGGCCATCGTGATGGTGACCAACCTGGGCGACGTCACCAGCGCCACCCGCGTCGCCGCGGCGGTGGACGCCGGCCGGCGAGTTTCCCCGCTGCTGTTCTTCCAGTCCGTGCCGAACTCCATCGCCGGCTACCTGGCCGCACGGTGGCGTCTGACCGGACCGGTCGTCTGCGTCAGCGGAACCAAAGCGGGGCTGGAGGCAGCCGCGCTACTCATAGATGACGGGGACACGGATGAGGCACTGATAGTGCGCGTCGAAGTGGCAGTGACCGACGGCGGCGGAAGGGACCACGCCGCCGCGGTTCTCGTGACGGGCCCGACCAATCAGGAAGGACCCTGAACCGCATAAAACTGAAGGGGAGCGATGAACATCGGCGACATCGACCACATCGAGCTGTATGTGGGTGATGCGATTGCGGTGGCTCAGTACCTGTGCACCGCTTACGGCTTCCGCGTCATCGGCCACGGCGGCCCGGATACCGGGCTGACCAGCCAGCGCAGCGTCCTGCTCGGCCAGGGCGACATCCGGATACTGCTGACCTCGGGATTGCACAAGGACCATCCCGCCAGCCAGTTCGTGGCCAGACACGGCGACGGGGTGGCCGTGACCGCGTTCCGCACCGACAGCGCCGCCACCGCGTACGCCGACGCGATCGCGGCCGGCGCGTCGGGCCTCCGCCCGCCCCGTGCCTGGGAGAACGAGGAGACCAGCGTCGTGGTCGCGGAGGTCGCGGGCTTCGGCGACCTGGTCTACCGCCTCGTCGAACGCCGTGGCTCGGGCGCCCAGTTCCAGCCCGGCCCGATCGAGATGGCGCCGTCGGCGAAAACGGGAACCTGGGCGGACGACGACCTGCTGCAAGTCATCGACCACCTTGCCGTGTGCGTGCCGGCCGGTGAACTCGACTCCACCATCGCTTTTCACGAGCAGGTGTTCGGCTTCACCGTCACGTTCGGTGAGTACATCGGAATCGGCAAGCAGGGCATGATGTCCAAGGTCGTGCAGAACGCGTCCGGCGGCGTGACGTTCACGATCCTCGAGCCGGACCTCAGCCGCCAGGCGGGCCAGGTCGACGACTTCCTGGCCTGGCACGACGGCGCCGGGGTTCAGCACGTCGCCTTCCTGACCCACGACATCGTGCGCGCTGTCCGGACCTGCATGGACCGCGGCGTCGAGTTCGCACAGACGCCGTCGAGCTACTACGACATGCTGGCCCTGCGCCTGGGCGCGACCGACATCATCATCGAGGCGCTGCGGCCGCTCGGCATCCTGGTCGATCGCGACCACTGGGGACAGATGTACCAGATCTTCGCGAAGTCGACGCACATCAGGCGCACATATTTCCTCGAGCTGATTGACCGGCACGGCGCCCGCACGTTCGGCACGAGCAACATCCCCGCGCTGTACGAGGCGAAGGAACGCGAACTCGCCGAGGTAAGGAACAGGCCGTGAGCCTTTCAGTCACCCCTACGTTCACGCTGACGGAAGAGGAACAATCGCTTCTGCCGTCGGACTCCGATGTCGCGTTCTACGCCGAGCACGGCTGGTACCTCACCAAGAAGCTGTTCAGCGACAGCGAGGTCGACGAGCTGATCGCGGCGAGCGAGCGGTATTACGCCGGCCAGCGCGACAGGAAGCTGCCGGTGCGGCCGCCGAGGCTGGCGTCCTGGGATCCGTCCAAGGGCGACGTGCAGCGTCACAACGACTACGTCCACTACGAGCACGACGGCCTGGCCAGGCTGCTGCGCAAGCCGCTGATCGGCGCCGTCGCGGCCGCTCTGGCCCGCACCGATGAAATCCGCGTGTTCCAGTCGACGCTGATATACAAGCCGCCGATCGCCGCGGAACCGACCAACGTCGTGCCATGGCATTTCGACAAGCACTACTGGTCGACGTCTACCTCGGACAACATGCTCACCGCCTTCATCCCGTTCCACGACTGCGGCGAGGAGATGGGCACGATCACGATGGTCGACGGCAGCCACCGGTGGCGGGAGACCGGCCGCGATGACTCGATGACCAGGCACTTCGCCGACCGGGACAGCGGCGACCTGGAGCGCATGCTGGCCGGGAACGCGGCCTACAACGACGCCGAGGTCGTCAAGGTCCCGATGATCATTCCCAAGGGCCACATGAGCTTCCATCACTGCCGCACCTACCACGGCAGCTTGACCAACCGCAGCCCGCGCCCGCGCCGGGCCGTCTCGTTCCACCTCCAGGACGGCGCCAACGCCTACCGCCGGTTCGTGCTGAGCACCGGCGAGGTGCTCGCGTACAACCATGACGTGCTGGTCCGGCGCCTTCCCGATGGCCGTCCCGACTACAGCGATCCCGACTTCTGCCCCGTGTTGTGGCGCAGCCCGGCCACCCCCCTACAGGAGGATTGACATGTCCCGCTACGACTGGGGCCAGCGGCATCCCGAGATCGACCGCCTCGAGGAGCAGATCAGCGAGGCCAGGCAGGTGGTCATCAAGCACCCGATGTACGCCGCGCTGGACAGCGCCCAGGCGATCCGGACGTTCCAGGAGCACCACGTGTTCGCCGTGTGGGATTTCATGTCGCTGCTGAAGTCCCTCCAGCTCAACCTCACCTGTGTGGAGCTGCCGTGGGTACCCACCGGCCCGACCGGCAGCCGCCGTCTGATCAACGACATCGTGCTCGTCGAGGAGAGCGACGAACGCCACGATGGATTCATCAGTCACTTCGAGCTGTACCTCGAAGGCATGACCCAGGCCGGCGCCGACACGTCGATCATCGACGCCTTCATCGGCCGGCTCCGTGCCGGGCAGCCGGTGCTCGAGGCCATCGACGAGGTGAAAGTGCCCGCGCCGTCCGCCGAGTTCATCCGGCTCACCTGGGACCTGATCGAGACCGCGCCGGTCCACGCACAGGCCGCGGCGTTCGCGTTCGGCCGCGAGGACCTGATCCCCGACATGTTCCAGCAGGTTGTCGGCGTCAACGAGCGGGTCGGATCGCTCGGCACGTTCGTCGACTACCTGGCTCGTCATATCCAGGTCGACAGCGAGGAGCACACGCCGATGGCGATGCAGATGCTCGCTGACCTGTGCGGCGAAGACCACGCCAAGTGGGCGGAGTGCGCGGAGACGGTCAATCTCGCTCTCGCGGCTCGCGCCAGCCTGTGGGACGGCATCCTGGCGGCGATCGAGCATGGACGGTGATACCACCGCCGTTCGTTCAAAAGGATCTTTATAACGAACGGACGGTGGTTTCTCCCGCTGGGACCCCGGCAAGCCAGGCCACCGCGGCGCGGTAGCCCGCCGGTGCCGGAACGTCCGCTACCCGGTGCGAACTCGCCGGGTCGGCGCAGCTGACGACGTCGCGGTCGCGTACCGCGATCGCGAGATTGCGCCACAGCAGGCCCCCGGCCGCCTTGACCACCGCCTCCTTGCGGGCCCACAGGTGCGCGAACCGGTCCCCCCGTGCGGCTACGTCGCTACCCGCCGCGACGTAGCACGCCTCGTCGGGCGGAAAGAACCGGGCGGCCAGCGCGACCGTGTCCAGCCCGGGCTCGAGATGCTGGATGTCGACGCCCACCGGGCGGCCGGTGCTGATGGCCAGGGCGATCATGTCCGCCGAGTGCGAGAGGCTGGTGTGCAGGCGGGACCACGGGGGTGCGAGTCCGGGCTTGCCGTGCCGGCCGGGGACCCAGGTGAGCGAGCCGGGGCGGGTGTTCAGTTCGCGGGCCGCCAGGATGCGGAGCGCGCCGTGCGCGACCGTGAACCGTTGCTGGTCGCGAGGGCTCACGAAGGCCGCGGCGCGCTCTCGCTCGCCGTCGTCGAGCACGTCCCGGTACCTGGCCGCGTCATCTGGTCCCACGTCGACCGTCAGGATCCAGACCTTAGGGGGATGCTCCACTACCGCACGTCGGCGATGAGGGTGGCGAGCCGCCGGACGCCTTCGTCGATCTGGTCGCGCTCCAGCGCGCTGCACGACAGCCGGATCGCGCGGCTGCCGCCGCCGTCCAGGTAGAAGAAGCTCATCGGCGTCCACAGCACCCCGTAATCCCGCGCCGAGAGCTCGAGCAGCTTCTCGTCGGCGCGGACGGGCACGTCGAGGACCGCGAAGAAGCCACCGCTGGGCGAGTTCCAGGTGATCGCCGGATCGCTGAAGTGACGCTCGAGCGCGGCCAGCAGCGCACGGAGATTACGCCGGTAGAACGCGATCTTGTCGCGGTTCGCGGCGCGCAGGCTGTACCCGCATGACACCAGCACGCCGCCGATGACGGCCTGCGCTATCGGCGAGGTGTTGACGGTGACCATGCTCTTGACCGTGGAGAGCTCGTCCGCCAGCAGGCTGCGATGGCCAGCGGCGTTGGATTGGCCTGGGCCTTCGGCCACGGCGCTGACCACGGTCTGATCCGCCACCAGGAAGCCGACGCGCGCGCCGGGGAACACCGACTTGGCGAACGAGCCGAGGTACAGGACCCGCTGGTCGGTGTCCAGCGACTTCAGCGTCGGGATGCGCTCGTCGTCGAGCCCGAACAGACCGTAGGGATCGTCCTCCAGGATCAGCAGGTCCTCGTCGGCCGCCGCCGCTATCAGCCCGCGCCGCACGTCAGCGCTCAGCGAGACGCCGGACGGGTTGGCGAAGTTCGACACCACGTACAGCGCCCGCGGCCGGCGACCGCTGGCGCGGACCTCGCGGGCGACCCGCGCGACCGTTTCCGGCCGCAGACCCTGCGCGGTCTCGGGCACCGGAACCACGGTGACGCCGAGTACGCGGGCGGCGCCGGTGAAGCCGAGGTAACAGGGCTCGGCGGCGAGGACGACATCGGCGGGGCCCGCGCACAGGCCGCGCAGCGCGATGATCATCGCTTCCTGGCAGCCCGATGTCACCATGATCGACTCGGCGGGGACGCGGATGTCCTCGTCGACCTCGAGCATCCGCGCGATCATGGCCCCGAGCTGGCCGTTCGTCCGGCCGTACTGCAGGATGGCCTGCCGGACGCGCACCTCGTCCACGCGTTGCGCGCGGAGGTGCCCGACATAGGCAGCCAGATACCGCTCGACGTCCGCGACGTCATAGAACTCATCGAAGGGGCGGCCCGCCGCGAGCGAGATCGCCGCCGGGAAACGACTGGCGACCTCATTGAGGAAGTTCATCGAGGCCGCCACGGGATCGGTGACCGACGTGTGCAACGCCTCACGCACCAGCTCGACCACGGGTCTAGCATATCGTGACATGCCCCTCGACCCGCAGCTACAGAAGATGCGTGACCAGCGGGAGCGGGACAACGTCCCGCCGCTCTACACCATGTCGCTCGCCGATGGCCGGGCCGCTGATCTGGCCTCGATCCGGGAGGGCGGGGGCGAACCGGAGCCGGTCCATGAGGTCACCGAGCTGAGGATTCCCGGGCCCGGCGGCGAGCTGCCGCTGCGGGTTTACCGGCCTCTTGGCGGCGGCGAGCGGCCGCTGCCCGTGCTGCTGTACTTCTTCGGCGGCGGCTGGGTGCTCGGCGCCATCGACACCGCCGACGGGGTAGCCCGCAGCCTGGCCAACTCAGCCGGCGCGCTGGTCGCCGTGGTTGGTTACCGGCTGGCGCCCGAGCACCCCTTCCCGGCGGCGATCGACGACTGCTACGCGACGGTGCGCTGGGTCGCCGGGCACGCGGCGGAGATCGGCGGGGACGCCGCCCGGCTCGCGGTCGGCGGTGACAGCGCCGGGGGGAACCTGGCCGCGGCGGTGGCGCTGCGGGTCCGCGACGGGGGCGGCCCGGTGCTGGCCGGCCAGCTTCTCGTCTATCCCAATACCGACCAGCTCGCCGACGACGAGTCGATGCGGGCATTCGATGACCCGTTCATGTTCAACCGCCATTCGGTCGCCTGGTACCGCAAGCACTACCTGGCCGATCCCGGCGACGCGGCCAGCCCGCTGGCCTCACCGCTTCGCGCCGGCAGCCTGGCCGGGCTGCCGCCGGCGCTCGTCATCACCGCCGAGTACGATCCGCTGCGCGATCAGGGCGAGGCCTACGCCCGGCGGCTCGCCCGCGACGGCGTCCAGGTCGAGCTCAGCCGCTATCCGGGCATGGCGCACGGGTTCTTCACGATGATCGGCACCGTCGACGCCAGCCGGGCGGCGATAGCGCAGGCCGCGTCCCAGTTGCGGGCCTGGTTCCGGCCGGCCGCTGAGTTAGCATCGCCTTATGATGCCGACGGGGGACGTGCAGTCCCTGCGAATGTTCCGTGCGACGACCAAAGCAGCGGGCGGCGTCCTGGACCTGGTCATGCCAATGCGGGTCGGCGGCGATGGGCCTTCGCTGTTCCTCGCGCACCCGCTGATCGGCCTGAGCTGGTGCTATCTGGCTCTGCTCCCGCAGGTCGATCCCCGCTATCCGCTGTACGGCCTGCAGGCCCGTGGCCTGCGACGCCCCGAGCCGCTGCCGGCCAGCATGCTGGAGATGGCGCAGGACTACGCCGACCAGATCCGGAAGGTGCAGCCAGCGGGCCCCTACCATCTGTTCGGCTGGTCGCTGGGCGGCAATATCGCCTTCGCGATCGCGGAGGAACTCGAACGGCGCGGTGAGCGGATCGGACTGCTCGTCATCCTGGACTCGAATCTGGCCGCGCTCGATGCGCTCCGGCCGGTCAATGAGCCATGGGTGGTCTACAACATCATCCTCTCGCAGTTCGGGTACGTGCCCTCGCTGACCCCCGACGATCCGGACCCCGGGGCGCGGATGCTCGAACTGGTGCGCCGCCGGCCAGGTCTGGGGCTGGACGAGTGGCCGGCCTGGCGGGTCCACGCGCTGCAGCGGGTGATCGACAACAACCTCCTTGTCGCGCACACCCACCAGCCAGGCCGCGTGCACTGTCCGCTGCTGTTCATCTCCTGCACCAGCAACCCGCCACCGCTCGCCGAGAAGATGGAAGCCTGGCGGTCGTTCGTGGACGGCCCGTTCGAGGTGGTCGAGCTGGACATCGACCATCGGCACATGCTGCTGCCCGAACCGGTGGCGCGGATCGGGCCCGCGCTCAGCGAACAACTTCTCCGCGCCGCGGCCGTATTCAGCGCCGCACCCATTGTCTAAACCTGGCTTGTCCATTTAGCCTTATCCCGTGGGGACATTAGGCTTGTGCGCCGAATGCGTAAAGGTGCCAGTTTTCGGCCGCGCGCCTCATTCGTAGAGCGGGAGATTCGATGATAGAGGCCACTGGCCTGCGTAAGTCTTACCGGTCCCGGCACCGTCGTAAGGTAACTATCGTTGAGGCGGTCCGCGGCGTGGACTTCTCCGTGCAGCGCGGCGAGATCTTTGGCTTCCTCGGCCCCAACGGAGCCGGGAAGTCGACCACCCTCCGGATGCTGGCCACGCTGCTTCGCCCGGACAGCGGCGATGCCACGATCGCCGGGGCGGATCTGCGGCTCGATCCCGGGCAGGTGCGCAAGCGCATCGGCTTCGTGGCACAGACCAGCGGCACCTACGGTCACTCCACCGGACGGCGCGACCTGGTGCTCGAAGCCCGCATGTACGGCGTCTCGAAATCCACCGCGGAAACCCTCGCCGAAGGGGTCATCGCGGCCTTCCAGCTCCAGGAGTTCGTGGACCGCCAGATCCAGACCTACTCCGGCGGGCAGCGCCGGCGACTGGACGTCGCGCTCGGCGTCATCCATTCTCCTCAGGTCATCTTCCTGGACGAGCCGACGGCCGGGCTGGATCCGCCGAGCCGGGCTCGCATGTGGCAGGAGGTGCGGAGGCTCCGCGACCAGGGCATGACGATCTTCCTCACCACGCATTACCTGGACGAGGCCGACACGCTGTGCGACCGGATCTCGATCATCGATGCCGGGCTGATCGTCGCCGAGGGCACCCCGTCTGTCCTCAAGCGCGAGATCTCCGGAGACGTCGTGGTGGTCGACCTCGCCGCCCCTGACACGGCCGGCGCCCCGGAGCCCGCCACCATCCTGGAAGCATCCAAGATCCTCACCGAGCAACCGTACGTGGAATCCTGCGAGACCATCGAGCACACGCTCCGGCTTTATGTGGACAGCGCCGCCACCGCCATCCCGCAGGTCATGCGCGCGCTGAGCGGCAAGGGCATCGAGCCGGGAGCGATAGAGATCCGCCGGCCGAGCCTGGACGACGTGTTCCTGGCCAAGACCGGCCGCACGCTTGATGACTGAACGGCTTTTTGGGCTTATTTCGGATATTTCGGACTTTTTGGACGTTTCGGAGAGGGAGGACGGACAGCGATGAAGCTCGTCCGGGATACGTGGCTGATCTTCCAGTATGAGGTGGCGCTGCAGGTGCGCAACCCGGTCAATGTCGCGATCACGCTGATCCAGCCCATCACTTACCTGCTGTTGTTCACCCCGTTCCTCAAATCGGTCATGCACGCCTCGAGCTACAGCAACGCCTTTCAGATCTACGTGCCCTCGCTGTTCGCGGCCATGGGCGTGTTCAGCGGCATGTTCGCCGGGTTCGCGCTGCTCGGCGCGATACGGCAGGGGGTCGTTACCCGGCACCGGGTGACGCCGATAAGCCGGGTCAGCCTGCTGCTTGGCCGGGTCCTGATGTACATACTGCTGCTCGGGTTCCAGGGCGTCATCGTCACGGCAGGTGCCATCGCGCTCGGCCTGCGGGTACAGCCGGGCAACTTCCTGTTCGCCCTGGTGCTGCTGTCGCTCATGGTGACGCTCAGCGTTTCGGTCGGGTATGACCTCGCGCTCCTGGTGCCCAACGAGAGCACGCTCGGCACGCTGCTCAACTCGGTTTCCCAGCCGATCTCCCTGCTGGCCGGGGTCCTTATCCCGCTCTCCGTCGCGCCGCTGTGGGTACGGCGTGTCGCCGACTGGAACCCGTTCGCCTGGGGGACCAACGGCATGCGAGCGATCTTCCAAGGTCATATCGGCTCCGACGTCGTCTGGCAGGCGACCCTGGTCATGGGCCTGGTGGCCCTGGTGACCCTGGTGTTGTCGTCGCGGCTATTCAGCCGCGAGATCGCATGACGGCAAATCACGCGATCGTGACCATTGAGTTACGAAATATGTCAGCGGAGCGCCGCCGCGATATGACCATTGCTTGCACCTGACTTCCGTTCTAACCTGATTTGGGACCTCAGCGAAACCAATGCCAGCGCGGCGCGCCATAAGTGCGCAATAAGTGCGCAATAACAGCGGGGAGGCACATCGGTGAGCGGGAGCAATCTTCGTGCTGTGCTGGCTGAGGACTCCGAACTCGGCGCCGGTAACGTTCTGCTGAGGCTGGCCGAGCATGGCGCCGATATGGACGTGCCGCGGGTGACGTTCGATACCGAGGTCGACACGATTCCGGCATGGACGCCACTGTCGCTGCGGACGCTGACGGAGCGGGCCGCCGCCCGGGCCGAATGGCTCCAGCGGCACGGCATAGGGCGGCGCGACCCGGTCGCGATCTACGTGTCGTCGGCGGCCGACGTGTTCCTCAACTTCTTCGCGCTGACCTGGCTCGGGGCGATACCCGCCCTGATGAACGGGAACATGTCAGCCGAGATCGCCGCCGAGTACATCCGGCGGCTGCGGTGCGCCGGAGTACTGCTCGACGCCGATCACGCCGCGCTGGCCGAACTTGGCGGGGACGGCCTCGGCGCGCCGGTGCTCGGCTACGCCGCCGAGACCGGGACGGGCGATCCGTCCGGCGCGCCGCCGCACTACCGGCACCACGCCGACGATCCGGTGGTGATCGCGCACTCGTCTGGCACGACGCGCATGCCGGCCGCGGTCGTGCACTCCCACCAGAGCCTGTTCGCGGCGGTGCGGGCGGTCCGGCTGACCGAGCCGCGCCAGCACGGCCCGGTGCGGGAGATGTCCGCGTTCCCGCAGGCGCACACCGCCGGCGTGATCATCATGAACGAGGCGCTCTGCAACGGATACGAGCTGCTGTGCCTGTCGGGTCAGGGCGGCGCGTTCGCGAGTAGCGGCGAGGTGGTCATCGACGCCATCGAGCGGTGGCGGCCGACCGCGGTCTACGGCTTCGCCATCACGTGGGCCGAGCTGGCCCGCCACGACCTGACCACGCGCGACGTCAGCTCGGTCCGCTTCTGGTCGAACACCGGGGACTGCGCGCACGAGGCGCACATCCGCCGCCTGGTCGCGGTCGGCAGCCATTACGCTTACGGGCCGGACGGCACCGTGGTCAGCGTGCCCGGGTCGCGGTTCAACGACACGCTCGGCTCCTCGGAGATGGGCTACGGCGGGTTCGGGATCAGCCACCGCTATGACACCGAGCGCTACGGGCGCTGCGTCGGCAAGGCGCAGCCGTTCGCCGAGATCATCCTGGTGGACCAGCGGACCGGCCAGGAGGTCCCGGCGGGCGAGGTGGGCATGGCGGCCATGAAGTCGCCGACGTTGATGCTCGGCTACTGGAACGACTCGGTCGCCACGTTCCGCACCAGGCTGAACGGCTACTACCTGACCGGCGATCTGATGTACCGCGACGAGGACGGCTACTTCTATCACGTCGACCGGGCCAGTGACGCGGTCGACCTGGGTGACGGGAAGTGGCTTTACACGGCGTTGTCCGAGGAGCGGATACTCCGTCGCTGCCCCGACGTCCGCGACTGCACGGTCCTGGCCGCGCGCGGGGGCGACGGCACGCTGGTCGCCGAGGTGCTGCTCCTGCTCGCGGCGGACGCCGACCCCGCGCTCGACCGTGACGGCGAGATCCGCGCCGCGCTCGGGCCGGTGGCGGAGGGGCTGCCGCTGCGGATCGTGGCCATCCCGGACGACGGCATCGTGGTCGGGCCGACCGGCAAGGTCCGCAAATTCCTCATGCGCGAACGGCTGGTGCCCAGCACCGGCGCGCCCTGAGCCGACTGGAGCAGCTCATGCCTGATGCACATACGCCTGCGCCTGCGCCTGCGCCTGCGCCGCACGCGGTCGTGGTGAATGACGAGGAGCAGTACTCGATCTGGCCGGTGGGCCGGGACCTGCCAGCGGGCTGGCGGGCGGACGGCTTCACCGGTACCGAGGAGGAGTGCTTGGCCTACATCGACGAAACCTGGACGGACATGCGTCCAGCGTCTCTGCGCCGCTGGATGCTTGACCACGAACAGGCCGGTGTTGATTGACCCGGCTGCCGACGGGGGCAGATGACAATCCTGTGGTCAAGACGGCGGCAACCCAGACCGGCTCGTCGGCGTGGGTTCCCGCATTACCAGCTCAGCACGGGACGATCCTGAATTACATGCGGTTCCCTGACGATGGTGTCGATGTCATCCAGATCACGCTCGACTGGACAAGCCCGCTGGAGCGGGAGCCGTTCGAGGCGGCCTGGCATGCTGCCGCGCGCCGGCATCCGGTGCTGCGCACGACGTTCCGCCTGGACGCGGATGGGCTGGTCCAGGCCGTGGACCCGGACGCGTCGATGGATATCCGGTGGCATGACCTGCCGCTGCCGCTGGGCACTGGACCGGACCACCCGTTCGAGGCGTTCCTGCGCGAAGACCGGCGGGAGCGATTCGATCTGGCCCGGGGACCGCTGGTACGCCTGACGATCGTGCGCCGGATCGCTTCCGGCACCCCGGCGTCCGGTACCCCGGCCTACCGCGCGGTGCTGACCTTCCACCACGCGCTGCTCGACGGGCAATCGATGCGGCTGCTGGTCGATGAGATATCCGCGGCGTACGCCGCGCGCCGGGACGGCGCCGCGCGCCGCGACGCCGCGGATCCGCCTGGTCCCAGGTTCCACGAGTACGTGCGGTGGTGGCATACAACGGATACATCCGCTTCTGAGCAGTTCTGGACCTCCCACCTGGCCGGCACCGTCCTGCCGCGGCCGCTGCCCGGCTACCTCGGTGCGCCGGTGGCCGGGGTCGCCGAGCCGATGACCGCCGAGACGGTGCTATCCCTCGAGGATTCCGACCTGATCCGTCAGGCCGTTGCTGCCGCGGCCGGAGGCCCAGGCCAATCCAGCACCGCTGGGTTGGGTTCCAGCACCATGGTCACCGCAGCGTGGGCACTGCTGCGGGCGCGCTACGGCGGCGTCACGGATGTCGTCCTGGCGGTGACGCGGTCGTGCCGGCGCGACAGCATCCCGGGTGCCGAGACCATTGTCGGACCGCTGATCAATACCGTGCCGCTGCGCGTCCGCCTCGATGACGAGTGGCCGGTGCGCGAGCTGCTGACGACGGTGAACGACAGCATCCGCCAGATCAGGCAGCACCAGCGCACCCCTCTGGGGTCCGCCCTGTCATGGGCCGGGCTTCCCGCGGACATCGCGCTGGTGGACAGCCTGGTCATGTTCGACCGGCGTAGGCTGGCCACCGGCCTGCAAGGTGGAGACGCTGCCCCCAGCGCGGTCAGGGTGGACCGGCTGTCGTCGTTCCCGCTGACCGTGCTCGCTTATGACGAGCCGCGGATCCATCTCTCGCTGATCTGGGACCGGCACCGCTTCGCCGACGGCTCCGCGCAGCGGATCCTCGGCCAGTTGCGCGCCACGCTGATCGAGTTCGCCAGCAGCCTCTCGACGCCGCTGGCTGACCTGGACCTGGGCCGGGCCGCCGAGAGCGAGATCCTGGCCGAGTGGAACCGGACCCGCGCCAGCTATCCCGCGGACGTCACCATCCCCGCCTTGTTCGCGGCGCAGGTCGCCCGGGACCCGGACGCGACGGCGCTGGTTTCCGGTACCGGTGCGATGAGCTACGGCGAGCTGGACCGGCGGAGCAACGCGCTGGCCTGGCTACTACGCCGCCGCGGCGTGGTCGCGGACATGCCGGTCGGGGTGGCGATGCCACGCGGCGCGGACCTCATCGTCGCGCTCCTGGCCGTGCTCAAGGCCGGCGGTGCTTACCTGCCGGTCGACCCGGGCAGCCCGCCGTCCCGGGTCGCTGCCATGCTCGCCGCCGCCAGCACCCGGCTGGTCCTGGCCACGTTTGAGACCGCCGCCACCATCCCCGACCTGCCCGACGTGGATCTTGTGTTCATCCAGGGGAAAGACACCAAGCCCGCGGACCGCCCGCCTGATATCTCACATCCCCTGAGTCTGGCTTATATCAGCTTCACCTCGGGCTCGACCGGGGTGCCGAAAGGCGTCGCCGTGCCGCACCGCGCCGTCATCCGGCTGGTCAGCGACCCGACGTTCGCCCCGCTCGGCCCCGGCCAGCGGCTGCTTCACCTGGCGCCGGTCGCCTTCGATGCCTCCACGCTGGAAATCTGGGGCGCGCTGCTCACCGGCGCCACGGTCGTGGTCGCGCCGCCTGGTCCGCTCGGGCTGTCGGACGTCGCGTCGTTGCTGCGTACCAGCCAGGTGACGGTCGCCTGGCTCACCGCCGGACTGTTCCATCAGCTGGTCGAGACGGATATCGACGCGATCGCCGGCGTTCCCGTGGTCCTCGCGGGCGGTGACGTGCTCAATCCGGACATGGTGCGCGCCGTGCTCACGGCTCGCGGCGGCCGGCCCCTGGTCAACGGGTACGGTCCGACCGAGAACACCACCTTCACCGCGTGCCACGTGATGACCGACCCGGGCCAGGTAGGACCGGCGGTGCCGATCGGCCGGCCGATCCAGCACACCACCGTGCACGTCCTGGACCAGCGCGG
>JAFARZ010000149.1 GCA_019245115.1 Streptosporangiaceae bacterium
GGCGGCGGGCTCGTATCCCTCGGCCGGGCGGCGGCGGATCAGTTCGCGGATCGCGGCCAGCTTCCGCGCGGCGGCCCACGATTCGACGGTGTCCCACTGACCCGCCGCGACCACGACCGTGTCGTCGCCCGCGCCGGGATAACGCTCGCCAGTGCCGGCGGTGGCCTGCAGCAGCCCGGCTAGTGTCACGCCGGGCAGCGCGGCGGGCTGTGCGCCGCTGGTCCCGGCTGGCTGGTCCCCCATAACCCCGTACACCTCCTTTCGGAGGTTCAGCTTCCCCGTTAAACTTTCTCGAATTCTAGCACGCTTAATATCTGGCATGCTGCTTCAATGGCTTACCATACGGCTATCCTTTCCTTACCGTCAAAATAGAGTAAATGGGGCCAAGGTCGACAATCCAGTGGATGATTGAGCCGAGCGGAGCGTTGGCGCCTATTGTGGCGTGCTTGCCACACGCCGGAGTGGAATACCCCACAGAGCTGACCAGCGAGCTGACGATGAGCCCAGACGTTCTATGGTCGGACTGGCGAACAGGGGAGCTGTACGACTTCCTGCCCGAACTCGGTATCACCACGATAACCACGGCATTCAGCCGGTTCGTCGCGGACGTCAACCGGGATCCGGACGGAGAACAGCACGGATCGTTCTGGTCCAGCGTCGTCCCGGCCTGCACGCCCGCCGGCAAGCCCGTCTACCGCCGCTCTCTGAGCCCCGCGGAGATCCGGCATCGGATCCGGCTCGCTCACGAACCTTTCCACCAGGCCCTGGATACAGCGATCGACCGATTGCTCAACGTGTTCCCCCGGATCCTGCTGCTCGACCTGCATAGTTTCGGCGTCCCACTGGACGGCGACATCATCATCGGGGACCGTCGCGGCGCGAGCGCCCGGCCCGCTGCGGTGCGTTCGGTCGCCGATGCCTTCGCCCGGAAAGGCTTTACCGTCCTTATCAATAAGCGGTTCATCGGCGGCTGGACGATCCGGCGGTTCGCCGCCAACGATCGGGTCGACGCTATCCAGGTGGAACTCAATCAGCGGTGCTACCTGGATATCGATGAGCACCGGTATCAATCCCCCCAGCCTGCAGGTGCTTTCCAGTCAACCAAGCGCTCGCTCAGATCCGCGCTCCAAGATATAGCGCGCGAATAGCGCCCGTACGCCTGCTTAGGGAGGCGCGATCATGGGAGACAGTCACGGAGGCGGAGAAATAGGCGCAACCTGTCACGGAGGCAGGTATCTGGGGGCGCAGTCACGAGGTGCGGTCGGAGGCCACAGTTACGGAAACATGATCATGGGAGCACAGTCGCGAACTCGTGGCCATGGGGACATTGTTACTAGAGCACGATTGGAGGCGTGGTCAAGGGGGCAAGGTTACAGAAGCGGTCAGGGACACAGTTGCGGAAACGCGATCATGTGGTAGCCACAGAAGCGCGGAGAGGCGGTGCAGGATTGCTCCGAATGTCCTGGTAAGCCCCGAAACGGGATGCCACGAGGACAGGGCCAAGGCGGTGGGTCGGAAAATGCAGCCGGATTCATAACCGTGTACGGCTAACCCTCGAATGCGAGCATTCCAAGTTGAACCGAATTTTCGGCAGCGGCGTTGCGGACGACTGCCGGTTTGCCGGATATGACCGTTACGTGGACGGCGGCCGCGCTGGACGAGGCGGAATAAAAAGGCTCCACGGAATAAAGGGTACCGATTTCCGGCGCCCTTTATTCCGGAAGGCTCCTAACTTCCACAAGGTCGCTAGCCCATGTGCCCGCTATGTGGTGGTAAGCGGAAGTCCGGCAGGTCGGTGCGGCGTTTGACAGCGAAGGTGCCATAGTCTCTACGCCGCAAACGTGCGTTATTCCGGAATGCTCCCAATTTGGTAGGTAACCGTAGGCGATCTTCGCAGTGTGGTGGAAATGATGAAATATCCGGCACGGGCCAAGGGCGTGCCTGGTGCGGACGGGTGCCGGATGGGGACGGGTGCCGGATGGGGACGGGTGCCGGGCCGGACGGGTGCGGGGCCGGACGGGTGCCTGGTGCGGACGGGTGCCGGGCCGGCCGGTCAGGGGAGCAGCGGCCCTATGCCGAGACCGGGCAATTGCAGCAGGTCCAGCAGACCGCCGCCCGAACTCGACCCCGCCGAACCCGACCCCGCCGAAGTCGAAGTCGAAGTCGACCCGGTGGAACCCGTCGAACCCGACCCGGCCGAAGCCGAGCTGCTGGGTGAACTGGATGCCGAGGAGCCGGGCGTCGGCGACCCGGAGCCGCGAGGGCTGGGCGATGGCCGCCCCGTCTTGGGCGAGGTGGTCCGGGCGACGACCGTACCGGGCAGCGACCCGGAGCTGGGCGGAACCGAGTACCGGTACGTGGCTTTTACCATGATCGTGCTGCCGGGTGTCACCGATCCATTCGGTATGACCTCGGTGACGGTTCCTTCCGGCAGCGAACTGCGGGTCCATTCCAGCAGCGGCACCAGGCCGAGGGCCCGGAGCTGGGCCAGCACCGTGTTCAGTGGCTGACCGATCAGCTCAGCGGCGTTGACCTCGACGCTCTTCGACGTCGGGGACCCGGCCGTCGGACCGGACCGCACGGGAGCGGCCAGGGCACCGGAATGACTACCGGGAGCGGAAAGCAAACCGAGCCAGCCCGCCAGCCCGGCCGCCGCGGCTGTCGCCACCGCCGCGGCCGCGATACCCAATCGTTTGCGCGGCCTGAACTTCTTAACATGCGGGTAGCCGACGGAACTAACCGCCATGCCGTCCGAACTAGCCGCCATGGTGGCGGGAAGCCGCGGGGGCCGGCCCACGGCCATCGCATCGCGATCGCCCGCGGCCATCGCGTCGCGGATCTGGCCCGCGTATTCCGCCACCGCGGCCGCGCTCGGTGGCCGCCGGGCCGGCTCCTTGGCGGTCATGAACCTGACCAGGTCAGTGAGTCCGGTCGGCGCGTCATCCGGTAGCGGAGGTAGCTGCCGGTGCAGGTGGCCCGCCATTATCTCCGTCCGCGTGCCATCGAACGGGAGCATTCCGGTCAGGCATTCATACCCCACGATGCCAAGCGAGTAGAGGTCGCTGGCGGGCGTGCCCGGCGCGCCGATCGCTCGCTCGGGCGCCAGGTAAGGAGTGGTGCCCATGACGATCCCGCTTCCGGTCAACGGCGCGGATCCCGTCGCGTGGGCGATCCCGAAGTCGGTGATCTTGACCTGGTTGCCGGGACCGAGCAGCAGGTTCTCCGGCTTGACGTCCCGGTGCACCAGCCCGGCGCGATGGGCGGCCTCCAGGCCGGCCGCCGCCTGCGCGATGATGTCCGCGGTGCGCACCGGGTCGAGCGGTCCGTTGTCGAGGATCCCGGCCAGCGAGGGCCCGTCCACGAACTCCATCACCAGATAGGGCCCGACCGACTCGCCGTAGTCATAGACCTGCGCGACGCACGGATGGGTCAGCGAACCCGCCAGGCGCGCCTCGGTCCGGAACCGGATCAGCGTCTCGGGATGGTCCGCGTACGCCGAACGCAGCAGCTTGACGGCCACCGGCCGTTGCAGGACCAGATCGGTGGCTCGCCACACCTGGCCCACGCCACCGGCGGCGATCCGCGAGTCCAGCCGGTACCGACCGCGAATAAGGAAACCGGAGTGCGGCACGGTACATCACCGTACCCGCGTATGCCAGACGAAACAGGCGCCTCTGGCAAATCCGTTTAAACTGTACTAATTCGCGGGGGGACGACCCCCCGCGCCCCCCGGTAAGACTTGAACGAACTCAATACCCGTGAGCTGGCAGAAGACCTTCCAGTCCGTGGCGTGATGGCCCAGGTTCATGACCTCGTGGTGCGGACCGCCGTGGGCGAGCCAGCCATTCAGGCACTGGCGCAGGCCCGAGGCGGGCCGGAACTGACCGTACGGCATCTCCAGGGCGGGCAGCTCCTGCGAATCGAGGTTCTCGCCCTCCGCGACGACCAGACGGAACCGGTCGCCCTCCAGGGAAACCAGTGTCGCCAGCGTCGCTGGCCCCGGCTGGTACTGGAACAGGAACGTCGGCGGGTCGTCCAGGCGCCCGATACCAAGCGGGCGCTTGATCAGCTTAACGCGACGGTCGGTTCGCGCGACCTTCCAGTTCCCTTCGCCCATGTGCGACATGAGCACGGAGTCCGACGGGAAGTCCATCGCGTACATCTCGGTGAAGTGCGCGTCGCCGATGAGCTTGTGACCGGCGTAAACCAGGCAGGCGGTGAGCACGTCGCCTTCGGCGGCATAGCCGTAGCCTCGGGCCATCAGCGAAGACGCGGCGGCCAGCGGCAGCCGGGAGAACCGGCCGTCTTCGCCGATGGCGTCGAAGTGCGCCGTGTAGGCGCCGAAGCCCCGTTCGTCCAGGATCCGCTGGATCGCGATCTGCATGCGGGCGTGGTCTGTCCGCTCTACCTCGGACAGGCGCGGGTCGATCTCGAATTGTTCGTTTTCGTCATTTACGAGGTCGGATACTTCGGCGTCAGAGACCGTTTGCATCCCGCGCCACAGGTCGCCCTGCGCCACCGAGATGATGGCCGGCCCTAGCGAACGGACCAGCGCGGACTCGTCGACCCGGATGTCACCCATCTCGTTCATCGCGTAGCCGAAGATCGCGACCTTGAGCTTCTTCCACGCGGTGACGGCCGACGCGGCGCGAGCCCAGCGGGCCACGTCATCACGGAACGACGCGGCACGCCAGTCGTCGGTGAGTACGGAGAACGGCTTGCCCGCCCGGACCATGGCGTTCGCCGTGTCCTGCGCGCCGTGCACGCCCTGGTTATAGGTCATGTCCGCCATATCCCAGGCGGGAGTAACCGAAGGCTCGGGCTGGATGTTGGCCAGCAGGACCGGCAGCCGGGATTCCGACAGCAGGCGCGCTACGCGCATGGCCGGGCCATAGGTCAGCATCACGACCATGACGCCGTCCAGGTCCATGTCTTCGAACTCGCGCATCGCCCGTTCGGCGTCCTCGCGGTACTTGATCGCCTTGGACGGGGTGAACTCCGCGATATCCGCCAGGTGCGCCGCGATCTCCGCGGCGTAGCCCTCCTGCCGCTGCGCGATACCGGGGATCATCTCGTCGTACAAATCCTGCATGATGCCGAGGATCCCGATGCGCGGCTTACGGTCCGTCATTGATCCGGTCTCCTATCGCTGGCCGTAATGGTTCTTGTAGCGTTCGTGCAGGGCGTCCACCTGGTCGGTGGGCAGTGGCGTCAGCTCGCCGAAGGCTCGGGCCAGATGAACGGTCCGCGCGACGTCCTCGCACATCACCGCCGCCTTCACCGCGTCGCGCGCAGAGCTTCCCACCGTAAAAACCCCATGGCTCTTCATGAGAACGGCTGGTGATCTTCTTCCGGACAACGTTTCCACGACACCGCGGCCGATCTTGTCATCGCCTATCGGCGCGAACGGGCCGACCGGGATCTCCCCGCCGAACTCGTCGGCCATCGCCGTGATCACACAGGGAATGGGCTCGCCGCGGGCCGCCCACGCGGTGGCGTACGTCGAGTGGGTGTGCACGACACCCCCGACCTCTGGCATGTTCCGGTAGATATAGGCATGCGTCGCGGTGTCGGACGAGGGGCTGAGGTGCTCGCCATCGAGCGACTTGCCGTCCAGATCGCACACCACCATCGATTGCGGCGTGAGGTCGTCGTACGACACGCCGCTCGGCTTGATCACCATCAGGTCTTCGTCGCGGACCCGCGCGGAGATGTTCCCGCTGGTCCAGGCGACGAGGTTGTTGCGGACCAGTTCGGCGTGCAACGCACACACCTGTTCGCGCAACGAGTCAAGGTCTTGGGTCATGAACCGGCGTCCGTTCGTTCGAAAAAGGCTTTATCTCTTATCGCGCGAAGGCGGTGCATCACGTCGTTGGTGCCGCGGCCGAAGTAGTCGTGCAGCCGCACGTACTCGGCGTAGAGCTCGTCGTAGACGGCGGCGCGGGCCGGGTCGGGGCGGTAGGCGTCGACCCGGCAGCGGCCCATCGCGGCGGCCGCGGAAGGCACATCGGGGTAGGCGCCGGCCGCGACCGCGGCGTGAATGGCGGAGCCCAGGGCGGGGGCCTGGTCCGAACTGATCACGCTGAGCGGCCGGCGCAGCACGTCCGCGTAGATCTGCATGACCGGGCCGTCCTTGATCAGGCCGCCGGCCGCTACCAGTTCGGTGACCGGGCAGCCGGCCTCGCCGAACGTGTCGATGATCTTGCGGGTGCCGAACGCGGTCGACTCCACCAGCGCGCGGTAGATTTCCGGTGCGGTGGTGGCGAGGGTCATCCCGATGATCAGGCCGGACAGGCCATGGTCCACCAGGACCGATCGATTGCCGCCTTCCCAGTCCAGTGCGATCAGGCCGTGCGCGCCCGGCGGCTGCCGCATGGCGTGCTCGGCGAGCAGGGCATACAGCGACATGTTCCGCTGGCGTGCCTCGTCGGTGTAGGAGGCGGGAACGGCTTTCTCGATGAACCAGGCGAAGATGTCCCCGACCGCGCTCTGGCCCGCTTCATAGCCCCACAGACCTGCCACGATGCCGCCATCGACCACGCCGCACATGCCGGGGACCTCGGCGAGTTCGTCGCCGTTCATCACGTGGCAGGTGGAGGTGCCCATGATCGCGACCATCTTGCCGGGGGAGATGGGCCCGGCCGCCGGGACGGTGACGTGGGCGTCGACGTTGCCGATGGCGACCGCGATGCCCTCGGGCAAGCCGAGGCGTTCGGCCGTTTCGCCGGTGAGATGGCCGGCCAGGTCGCCCAGGGCCTGCACTGGATGCTCGAGCTTGTCCTTCGCGAACGTCGCGAAGCGGGGATCGAGAGCGGCGAGGAAGTCCTCGGACGGGTAGTGGCCGTCCTGATAAATGCCCTTATATCCAGCGGTGCAGGCGTTCCTGGTCTCCTTGCCACACAGCTGCCAGACGATCCAGTCCGCGGCCTCGATCCACCGGGCGGCCTTATCGTAGAGCTCCGGATCCTCGTCGAGGACCTGGAGCGCCTTGGCGAACTGCCACTCCGAGGAGATCTTGCCGCCGTAGCGGTTGATCCACGGCTCCTTGCGCTCGTGGGCGAGGTTGTTGATCCGGTCGGCGTGGGGCTGGGCGGCGTGGTGCTTCCACAGCTTGGGATAAGCGTGCGGGCGGTCGTTCAGTCCGGGGAGCTGGCACAGCGGAGTTCCGTCGGCCGTCACCGGCATGCAGGTGGACGCGGTGAAGTCGGTGGCGATGCCGACGACGTCGGCCGCGTCGATGCCCGCGTCGGCGATGGCGGCCGGGACGGCGGTCGCCAGGGCGCCGATGTAGTCGGCCGGGTCCTGGAGCGCCCAGTCGGGCGGGAGTTCGGCGCCGTGGCCGGAGGCCGAGGCCGGTTCAGTACCGTGGCCGGAGGCCGGGGCCGGTTCAGTACCGTGGCCGGAGGCCGAGGCCGGTTCAGTACCGCTCACCGGCAGCGTCCGGTCGATTACGCCATGCGCGTAATCGGCCACCGCAGTGCCCATCTCCGCGCCGTCGCTGACGCGGACGACCAGAGCACGCGCGGACAAGGTACCGAAATCCACCCCGATGACGTACATGCGATCGTCCTTGTCTTTGCCCGGTGCGCTGTCCTTTTCGGTCCGCTTGTTAGCGCTAACAACCATCTAGCCGCCTCATCATAACGCTCTTAGTCCTGCACTGTTGCCTGGCGTCCCACAAGGAAATCGTATTCCTCGATGATGTGGTGATGCACCGCTACAGTTACGACCGCATCATCCCACTGTCAGCGGGCGGAGTCTCGGGCGCTCGGGCAGCGGGCGCCGGTCGGGTCTCGGGCAGCGGGCGGGGTCCCCGGGCGCCGGGCGTGGTCCCGGGCAGCGGCCGTGCTCCACCCTGGCAGCGGCCACGCTCCCCCCTGCAACTCCCGTCACATGAACCTCACTGCCCACACACGGCCAGGGTATTAAGGGGTACGTTGCGCCAACATCCCCCTAGAGCCTGCTTGAGACCTCGATTCTGACGGCACCGATGGTGCCATCGGCACGCTCGAATCGGACACATTGCCTTGGAGGGCGACACCGATGGCCCCATCGGTGTGCTCGCGGCGGCTGCTTCATCTGACCGAGCGGGGCTTCCAAACAGGTTCTTAGCGGCGTTGGGGCGGGGCGGCGCTCTGGCGCACGATGAGTTCGGTGCCGACGCGGACCCGCGGCCCGGTGGCCGGAGCGCCGGTCATCCGTTCGAGCAGCACGCTCAGCGCCTGACGGCCCACTTCGCCGAAATCCTGGCGAACCGTGGTCAGCGGCGGCACGTAGTAGCTCGCGTCGGGCACGTCGTCGAAGCCGACCACGCTCACGTCCTCGGGCACCCGGAGCCCGCGTTCGGTCAAGCCGCGCAGCACGCCGAGCGCCATGTTGTCATTACCGCAGAGGATCGCGGTGACGTCTGGCTGGTTGGCGAGCCGGCGGCCCAGTTCGTATCCGGAAGCCGCCGACCAGTCACCCGCGAGCACAGGCGGTTGCGGTGCGTCCGCCTCGCTCAGCGCCTGCCGCCAGCCGGTGACCCGCTCGGTCGCGTCGAGGTTGGCCGCCGGCCCGGCGACGTGGTGCACGGTCTTATGGCCCAGGCTCAGCAGGTAACGGGTCGCGGTCGCGGCGCCTTCCTCGTTGTCGACCGCCACCGAGCTGATCGACGCGTGGGTGCCGCAGCCCAGCGCCACGATCGGAACCTCGGGCGGAACGTGCGCGAGGGCGGCGACGCCCGAGTCGTGGGTCGCGATCACGACGATGCCTTCGACACCCTGCCCGACGAACCTGTCCACCGCCTCCAGCATTGACCTGCGGTCCAGGGCGGGAAGGCTGGCGATCGACACGAAGTACGTGTCGTGCGCGGCTCGCTCGAAACCGTACAGCATGGAAACCGGGCCGTAGAGCATGGTGTCTACGCTGATCACGCCCAGCGTGTGGGTCCGGCGGGTGACCAGCGTCCGGGCGGCGGCGTTCGGCCGGTAGGCCAGCTCCCGGATGGCGGCCTGCACTTTCTCACGGGTGTGCGCCCGGACGTTCGGGTGATCGTTGAGCACGCGCGAGACGGTCTGGTGAGACACCCCGGCCAGCCGGGCGACGTCGGCCATCACCGCTGGTCTCGGAGCCGGGCTGGACGCTCCATCGTCCGGTTGTGACGCCACGCCGTGCCTCCCTCGGCCGCCTGTCCGTCAGCCGCGTACGTGTTCGCTATGCGGTCAGCCGGGCCTGACGTTAGCGCTCACATCCGGGCAGGTCAAATAACGGGCCCGCGGATAGGGTCTGTCACGGACCATATCCGCCGCGCATCCGTCCGCGTGCTCTCGGTGCGGGTTCGGTCGAGTTCCGGGTCGCGGTTGTCCTGGGCCGCACTGTTACGGGCCGGGTTGTCCCGGGGCGATCTGTTCCGGGCCGGGCTGTTACGGCGGAATTCAGGAGTCGGAGTCGGAGTTGCCGCGCATGTCGCGAATCGCGGCCTTCGCCTTCCGTCCCGCGTCGCCGGTGCGGAGGTCATCCCGCAGGTCACGCAGCGCGGCCTGAGCCTTGCGGCCCGCGTCGCTGTCCCGTAGATCGCGGATCGCATCCTTTGCCTTGCGGCCCGCGTCGCTGTCGCGCAGGTCGCGCAGCGCATCCTTTGCCTTGCGGCTCGCGTCGCTGTCGCGCAGGTCGCGCAGCGCGGCCTCGGCCCGCCGAGCGGCGTCGCTCTCACGGACGTCGTTGAGTGCCGTCTTTGCCTTCCGCGCCGCCTCGGCGGCCTGCGCCGATCGCTCCGGGCTGCGCATCCACGCGGTGACCCGGGACCACCATTTCCGAAGCAGCTGCTCCAAGCTGTCCATCGGAGTCCTCCTTTGGCTATGCGCCTGGGTGGCTATGAGCCTGCTAAGGCTGTGAGCCTGTGTGCCATGCGCTGTGGACCATCCTTCTACAACACGATATTACGCGAATGCCGGTGGCTCAACCCGGGGTTCATCGTGTTTGGCTACCACGTCTGTAGTACCCGCGAGAACCCGGAGATCACATTCGCGCTGGCGGAGTTCCCGCGCTGGCCGCGTTCCCGCGCTGACCGCGCCGCGGTCGGCCCAACCGCGCCGACCGCAACCCCGCTGCTCACCTCCCCAGTCAGCCATCGGGCGGCTCGCAAGTCCGACATATCCCCACACAAGCCGGTGCAGGTCATGCATGCGGTCAACCTTACCGAACAGTTGATCGAACATTTCAGGCATTTCGGACCAAGAAGCGACCATCTCTTCGGCAAGGCCAGCCGAGGCTTCTCCGCCCGAGCCGGCCGCAACCCCGCCGGCCCAGCCGAGCCGGCCGCAACCCCGCCGGCCCAGCCGAGCGGCCCAGCCGAGCCGGCCCAGCCGAGCCGGTCAGCCGTCGGCTTTGCCGCATGGCTGGTTGGACATTCCCAGACTTTTCGGACCGAAAGCAACCATCTGTGCGGCAAAGCCAGCCGAGGCTCCTCCGCCCCGAACCGACAGTGACCTTACTGTAACCCGACCGAAACCGTAACTGCGGAGTCGAGATGCCGTCGACTATCACGTCGACCACCGATTCGATGAACCGCTCGGTCATCGGCAGATGCCCCAGCAGCAGCCGATGCTGCGCGGCGCCGAAGAACAGATCCAGCACGACCTCGAAATCCGTCGACGCCTGGATCTCCCCTCGTTCTGCCGCCCGGGCGAGCATGACCCGGTGCTGGGCTCGCAGCGGTTCGAGCACCCGCTCCCGCCATGCCGCATGCAGTTCCGGGTCGTGCTGCGCCGCGCCGATGAGCGGTGACAGCAGCCGTCCGACCGGGGTCATCGTCACCGCCCGCACCCATGTTCGCAGGGCGGCTCGCAGATCGTCACGCAGCGATCCCGTGTCCGGCAGCGGTTGTTCCGCCCGGAACGACGCGGCGAAGGCGTCCAGTGCCAGCAGCCCTTTCGATGGCCATCGCCGGTAGATCGTCGCCTTGCCGACTCCAGCCCGTGCGGCCACCTCTTCGATGGACATGGCCGCGAGCCCGCGCTCGGCCAGCAGTGAACTCGCCGCGGCCAGGATCGCCCGGTCCGCCTCAGAACTCCGCGGCCGCCCACGCGCCGCCGCGCCGCCGCCTGTAGCCGCGCCGCCTGAAGCCGCAGCAGCATCCGCCGATCCACCGCCCGTTCCGTCCGATTCGCCACGCGAATCTGGAATATCCCTGCTCACAACCCAGTTACACCCACCGGAAATCCGAAACGATCCGTTACGTATCTGATTGGAATCATGCCCGCCGCCGCGCCCCCTACACATCAGCCCCGTACACATCAGGCCCGTACACATCAGGCCCGTGAACATCAGGCCCGCCAGCTTGCCCTCATTCTCGTCGCGGCCTTCATGGTCGTCCTCGACTTCAGCATCGTGAACGTCGCGCTGCCGAGTATCGAGCGTGAACTGCACCTGGCCCAGGCGCAGGTCCAGTGGGTGGTCACCGGTTACGCCATCGCGTTCGGCGGCCTGCTGATACTTGGCGGCCGCGCCGCTGACCTGCTCGGCCGCCGCCGCATGTTCATCGCCGGCCTTGTCGCGTTCTCCCTGGCCAGCCTGGCTGGCGGCCTGGCACGGGATCCGATCCTGCTCATCATGTCACGGGTCGTCCAGGGCATGGGCGCGGCCGTCGTGGCGCCCGCCGCACTGTCACTCATCACCACGAGCTTCGCCGAGGGCCCCGAACGCACTCGCGCAATTGGTCTGTACGGCTCCATCTCTTCCGTCGGTTTCGTCGCGGGTCAGGTGCTCGGCGGCGTGCTGGTGCAACTGACCAGCTGGCGGGCCGTCTTCCTGGTTAACGTCCCGGTGGGCCTGCTCGCCGCCGCCCTGGCGCCGCGGATTCTGGCAGTCCAGCCCGCCACCCGGACGGCTGATCACAAGGATCACAAGCTGGACATCCGGGGCGCCATGCTCATCACCTCGGCGGTGGCGCTCACCGTGTTCGCGGTCTCCCAGGGCACTCGGCTCGGCTGGACGTCCCCGCTGATCATCGCGGCCGTGCTGGCCGCCATCACCGCCGCGCTGACCTTCGGCAAGGCGGAGACCAGGCACCCCGAGCCGCTCATCCGCCCCGGCCTGATGCACTCCAAAGGCATCCGTGACGGCTCCACGCTGGCGTTCCTCCTCGGCTTGTGGAACGGCGGCGAGATGCTGGTCATGTCCCTGTACCTGCAGCAGGTCCTGCACGAGTCGCCACTGCTGACCGGCTTGGTGATCGCCCCGCAGGGCGTGGTCGGCTTCACCATGGGCCTGCTCGGTCCCCGGCTGGCGCGCCACATCGGCATCCGGCGCCTGCTGGTGGTGACCGGGGCCACCGCGGCACTCGGCTTCGCCGCGCTCACCGGCCTGCCGGCCGTCGGCTACAGCCCGGTACTGCTGGCCGTCATGCTGATCGGCTTCGGCACCGCCGGCACCGCGTTCGGCTCGGTGGTCATCGCCAGCCGCGGCATGGCCGATGCCGACCAGGGCCTGGTGGGCGGCATGATCAACACGAGCCGCCAGATCGGCGCGGCGGTCGGCGCCGCGCTGCTGCCGGCCGTCGCCGAGAGCGTCAGCGCCGCCGGCGGCGTCGACGGCGACCGGGCCGCGATGCTCACCGCCGGGCTGGCCGCCGTGCTCGCGACCGCGGTGGCCTGGCACGCCGCGCATCTCGCCCCAGCCCATGCCACCGCCTAAATAAAAGGTGTCATGCGAGATTCTTCGCAAGAACCTAAAACCTTTTTTCTTAGAACGTTCTGTGGTTTCTCGTCCGTCCCCGTATCACCCTGCGGAAGTTGAGTACAAAGGGCGTTGCTACGAGTATCCAGAACACTACCCATTGCCAGTTTGCCATCGTGAACCTCCTTGGCGAGCAGGCAGTGCAGCGGTCGCCCTGACGGAGAGGAAAGGGAGACAGCGGTCATCAGATCGGTGATCGTCAGCGCTAAGCGATCAAATCCGTTCAGTGACCCAGTGGCGCTCGCGTGCACTGCCCACTCACCATTGAAAACGAAACGGCACGGGCGGGCGTTCACGGTTTCGCCTCGCGTAATCCCCAGGTAAGAATTGCCACCCGTAAATATGCTAACAAAATATAATCAATACGGACACATGCCGCGCGATGGGCGCCTCCCCGGCTGCGCTACGGTGCGGGGGTGGGGAAACCGCCGCGGGTCACCGTCCTGGGCAGCCTGAACATGGACATCTCGGTCACCGTGCCCCGGCTGCCCGGTCCGGGTATGACGGTTCTCGGCGATGCGGCGCGGTTCACTCCGGGCGGCAAGGGGGCCAACCAGGCCATGGCCGCCGCCCGCCTGGGCGCCCAGGTGCGGATGGTGGGGGCGGTCGGCGACGATGACTTCGGCAGGCAGCTGACTGAGGCGCTCGGCTCCGAGGGCATAGACGCCCGCGCGGTCGGCGTGGCGACCGGAGTCCCGACCGGCCTGGCCATGATCACCGTGGATTCCGCCGGGGAGAACATCATCACGGTCGCGCCGGGCGCCAACCATCACGTCGGTGAATCCGCGGCGGGTGGCATCGCGGGCATCCCGTATGACGCCTTGGTGATCAGCGCCGAGGTTCCAGTGCCGGTTATCAGGGCCGCGCTCGAACTGGCCTGCGGCACAGCACCCGGCGCGACACCGTGCGTACTCAATCTCGCCCCCGCCCCGCCGGAGGCGCCGGCCATTGTTGCCGGAGGCGTCGATTGGCTCGTGGTGAACGAATCCGAGGCGGCGGCCATCCTGGGCCTTCCCGGCATAGATGGCATGGCTCAGGCGCAGGAGGCCGCCACGGCACTGACCGCCGCGGGGGCGCGCAACGCCGTGGTGACGGTGGGCGCGGAGGGCGCCGCGCTGGCCGGGCTGTCCGTGCCGAAAGCCACGCCGAAAGCCACGCCGAAAGCCTCGCCGAAAGCCGCGACCCAAGCTGTGGCGGTGGGCGGGTTCAAGGTGACCGCGGTGGACAGCGTGGGGGCGGGTGACACTTTCGTCGGAGCGCTGGCCGTGGCGCTGGCCGCCGGGGTCCCGGTGCTGGACGCCGTGCGCGCGGCGGTCGCCGCGGGCGCCACCGCCGTCACCAGGCACGGAGCCCAGGCCGGGATGCCCCGTCCGGCGGATATCCTGGCCACCACCGGCCTGCGCTGGCCCCTGTCCTGGTCCTGACCAACCCTGAAGGGGACATTGGGCCTGGTGTGTCGCGTTACCTTTTCGCGATAATATGAACGGTGCGCGAGAGGTGAACGCACGGTAAATAATAGGAGAACAGAATGTGATGACGCCTGGCCATCGGGGGTTTGTAGTTAAGGGCGGGGGCGATGACCCACTGGCCAGCGTGCTGGCCGAACTAGGCCAGGCGTTCTCCATCGCCGAAGAGCGCGCCGCTACCGGAAGCGGCCAGGTGCGCCGCACCTGGCTGGACACGTTCGACTGGGGGCTGCACAATGCGGGCCTGGTGCTCGAGCATGAGCAGACCAGGCGCGGCGCCCGCCTCGTCCTTACCGGCCGCGATGGTGTCACGGTCGCCGAGCAGCCGGTAGCTGGCTGGTCGTCCCAGCGTCCGAGCATGCCGGAGGATCTTCCCGTCGGCCTGCTGCGCGATACGGTCACGCCGCTGGCCGCGCCGCGCGCGCTTATCCCGGCCGCCAGGGCGGTCACCACGCGGACGGTACACCGCCTGATGAACGCCGACGGCAAGATCGTGGCGCGCCTGCTGGTCGACCGGACCGCCGTGGCCGGAGGCCTAGGCCAATTCGGCACCGTCACCGGCACTCCGGCCGCCAGCCGGATAGCGGGGAACGCTGGGCCGGGGGAGTTCCCGATCTTCCTGTCCATCGCCGAAGTCCGCGGCTACCCCGGCCAGGCCCGCCGCGCCGCGAGCCGGGTCGCCGCGGCTCCCGGGGTCCATCCGGCCGATGGAACCGTGTTCGCCGTGGCACTGGCCGCCCTCGGCCGCCAGCCCGGCGACTACACCGGGAAGGTCGAGGCGGCGATCACCGCCGGGATGTCCGGCCCGGTCGCGGTGGCCACCGTTCTGCTCAACCTCCTCGACACGCTCGAGCGCAACGTCGATGGCGTACTCCGCGACATCGACACGGAGTTCCTCCATGACCTGCGGGTTTCGGTCCGGCGCACGCGGTCGGCGATCAAGCTGCTCGGCGACGTGCTGCCCCCCGGGCTCACCGACCACTACCGTGACGAGTTCAAGTGGCTCGGCGATCTGACCACGCCGGTCCGCGACCTGGACGTCCACCTGCTCGGCTTCGGCGACATGGCCGCGAGCCTGGTCGCCGCCAGGCCGTCCGACCTCGAGCCGTTCCACGCCTTCCTGGCCCGCCGCCGCGCTCAGGAATTCCGTCACCTGACCGCCGGTCTGCGATCCACCCGGTTCCGCGCGATCATCCATGACTGGCGCAAGGCGCTGGTCGAGGTCCGCGACGCACCCGGCCGCAGGCGACGCCAGCAGGCGTCCGCCCTGGCCGCCGATCGCACCGGGCGGGCCTACCGGCGGATCACCAGGCAAGGCGCCGCGATCACCGCCCAGTCGCCGGCGGAGTCCCTGCATGATCTGCGCAAGCGTGGCAAGGAGCTGCGTTACCTCCTGGAGTTCTTCGCTTCGCTGTACCCGCCCGCGGAGTACCGCCGGGTGGTTGGTGACCTGAAGAGGCTCCAGGACTGCCTCGGCGAATTCCAGGACAGCCAGGTCCAGCGCGAGGAGATCGCCGTTCTGGCCGAGGCCCTGCTGACCGAATCGGTACGTAGCCGGCCGGTCCGGCGTACCCAGACGGCCGGGCACTGGGCCGCGCCAGCCGCTACCTTGCTGGCCATGGGAGAGATCGCGGCCGGTCTCGCGGTCCGGCAGCAGGATGCCCGGACCGACTTCGACCGCCGCTTCGCGAGCTTCGCCAGCGCTGCGGGCCAGCAGCGCGTCGACGCCCTGCTCGGGAGCGGCCGGTGAAGGTAGCAGTGTCATGAAGATATACGCCACCTACAACATCAAGGGCGGCGTCGGGAAGACCACCGCTGCCGTCAATCTGGCCTTCCTGTCGGCGGCCGACGGCTACCGCACCCTGCTGTGGGACCTCGACCCGCAGGGCGCCGCCAGCTTCCTGTTCCGCATCAAACCCAAGGTCAAGGGCGGCGGCAAGGCCCTGATCCGGGGCACCAAAACGCTGGACGAGGCCATCAAGGGCACCGACTTCGACAGCCTCGACCTGTTGCCGGCCGATTTCACCTACCGGAACATGGACCTCCTCCTCGGCGGCCAGGACGCCAAGCCCACCCGCCAGATCGCCCGGCTCCTGGCGCCCCTGGCCTCCGAGTACGACGTCGTCTTCATGGACTGCCCGCCCAGCATTTCGCTGGTCTCGGAGAATGTACTGCACGCCGCCGACATTCTCGTGGTCCCGCTGATCCCCACCACGCTGTCGGTGCGGACTCTTGATCAGCTCACCGAGTTCGTAGCGGGCTTCGACGGCCGGCGTCCGGAAGTGGTTGCGTTCCTGTCGATGGTCGACCGCCGCAAGCGGCTGCACCAAGAGCTGACCAAGACCCTTACGACCGAACGGCCTGTGGTTTCTCCCACCGTCATCCCGGCTCTGTCCATGATCGAACGAATGTCGGTGGAGCGTGCCCCGGTAACCGTCTTCGCCCCCCGCAGCCAGGCCGCCCACGCCTACCGTGCCCTCTGGTCCGAGATCCGCCCCGACCCCTAACGACTTTTCCCTCCGCGCCAAGGCCTCGCTGCGCTCGGCCGGCTTGGGGCCGCGGCGGGATTCGCCGCCCCTGCGGGACGGCGGTCGCCGCCCCTGCGGGACGGCGACCGCCGCGGCGCTCGCCTTCGGCTCGCCTCCCTCCGGCCCCAATTGATGCCCGACATTTCACCATTTGGATATGTTTGTCCGGTTTGATAGTGGAAGGAAAGGGCTCTGTGGAGGATTGGGCGCCTGTTTCCGGCGCCCTTTCTTCCGGAGGGCTCCGATGTTCCATGGGCTGTGATTCGCGAGAGCCGAACGGGGCGGGTGATGTAGATGAAATCTTTACCAGCTTGGTCCAATAGGGACTGTTCTGGCGCGTTCCCGCATGTCAGGATATATGGCCATATAGCCGTCATAGTGGGGGCGGCTTCGGCGCATGTCCTGTGGGGGGAACAGCGTGACACCAGTACAGGTGCACAATTTCTCGTACGGCTTGTTGAATCCGGGTCTGGCATACGTCATGTCGTGCCTGGGCGGCTTCCTGGGCCTGCGGTGCATCACCAGAGCGCGGGCGCACAGCGGCTTCGCCAAGGCCGGCTGGCTGCTCGTCGCGTCGGTCGCCGTCGGCGCCACCGGCATCTGGGTGATGCACTTCATTGCCATGCTGGGCTTCACCATCCCAGGCCAGCCGATCGCCTACAGCGTTCCGGTCACCATGATCAGCATGCTGCTCGCGGTCCTGGTGGTCGGCATCGGCCTGTTCATCGTCGGCTACAGCGACGGCGGCATGCTGCCCATCCTCGCCGGCGGGGTCATCATCGGCATCGGTGTCGCCACCATGCATTACGTCGGCATGGCCGCGATGAGCATGGACGACACGGTCAAGTACAACACGGGCCTGGTCGCGGTCTCGGTGCTGATCGCGATCGTGGCCGGAACCGCGGCGCTGTGGGCGGGCCTGCGGGTCCGCGGCATCGGGTCCACCGTCATCGCCTCGCTGGTGATGGGCATCGCGGTGACCGGCATGCACTACACCGGCATGGCCGCCATGCGCGTCTACCCAGGCGGCAACGGCAACATGTCAGGCGAATCCGCGGAGAGCTTCCTGCTTCCGCTCCTGCTCGGGGTCAGCGTCCTGACGTTCCTCATGACGCTGGTGATCGCGCTGTCGCCGACCGAGGAAGAGATTCGCGAGGACGCCAGCCTGCGAGAACGCCTCCGCGCCAGTAGCTGAGGCCTAGGGGTCCCGGCCTTGCCAGGTACAGATGCACGCCTCGTTGCCCTCAGCATCGGCGAGAACCCAGAAGGCCGGCGCCTCCGCGTCGTATATCACCGTGCCACCCGCCGCGGTGGCCGCCTCGATGCGGCGCTGTGCTTCGTCGTGAGGCACCGATATGTCGAAATGGATGCGGTTGCGCTGCGGCCGGGGCGCGTCCATCTGCTGGAACCAGATGGACGGTCCCTGTCCGGCCGGGTCAATTATCGCGGCGGCCGTACCGTCCGCTCCCGGGTCGTCGGTATACCCGAATACGGCCTTCCAGAACGGGCGGATGGCCGGGATATCGAGCGCGTCGATGCCGATCTCGATCAGCTGCACTGACCGGTACGCCATGGCGCCAACACCGCTGTCCATGGTCAGGCCCAGCTCGGTCACCGCCGTGGCTATCGCCCGCGCCAGTTCCATATCCCGGGCCGTGACGAACGTGACCTCGGGCGGTCGCAGCGATAGGTACAGCCGGTCCGGCCGCAGGTCGATCCGCAGGTGACCACCGGATTCGATACCCGAACTGAGCCGGGCCGCGACATCGGCGGCCTGTGCCAGCGACTCGGTTCGCACCTGCGTCACCAGTTCGCCCAGCAGCAGCCGCCACCCGAGGCCGCTGACCGCGGCCGAGATCTCCTGCCGTTTCAACCTGGAGTCCGCCATACCGCCCAGTGTGCCAGGCGGAGGTATATCACTCCATCACTGGCGGGCCCCAGGGGTGAAGCTGACGCCGCGCAGGACCTCGCCGAAGGCGGCCGCCCGGACGGGGCTGAAGTGCTCGCCGGCCGCGGGCGCCGTCGCGGTCAGCGGGTCGGTGATCTCGACCAGCTTGTTCGGGTCGGCGCCCTGGTCGCCGCTCCCGCTCACCGTCGAGGTGATGGCCCAGATAGTGACCGTGCCGTCCCGGCCGACCCGGCCGGTGATGTTGCGCAGGCCGTCGGTAGCGGGGGCCCACGGCAGCCCGGTCGCCGCGTTGACGCCGGCCGGGTACCCGGGTACGTGGTACGGCTGGCCGAGCTTCAGGCCGGCCTGGAGCGTGTAGGCCAGCTTCCACTCACCGGCCGTGGCGTCGAACACCCACTTCTGCAGGCCCGCCGTGCCCGACGAAGCGGCCGTCGTGTAGGAGCCGTCCGAGTACGTGTTGTCGCCGTTGCCCTCGTCGGCGACGTAGAGCGTGCCGGGGTTGGCGAACCACAATCCGAACGGGAACGACGTGGTCGATTTCAGCGCCGTCGGGAATCCCTTCAGGACGCACATGTTGCTCGGCAGGCCGGTGGTCTGCAGCGTTGCCGGGTTGTACGACAGGCCGGAGGTCGGCAGCGGCGCGCCGGGCACGGGCAGCCCCACCCCGCCGGGGCACGCCTTGCCCGTCGTGTCGAGGAAGTACACCGTGTTCACGCCATTGCCGCCGCTGCCCTTGGTGTAGTACAGCACGTTGTCATGCAGCGCCAGCCCGCGGAAGTTGTCGTCCTTGCCGACCTTGTCGGGCTTGTCGCCCAGCTCGGCGATGTTGAAGCTGCCCACGGGCGTCGGTGTGCCCGGCGTCTGCGCCGGCTCCGGCAGGTCCGACGGCGTGATCAGCTGCGCACCCGCGCCCAGGATGACGCCGTCCGGCTGCGGGTTGCCGCCGTTGCCAGCGTTGCCGGCCGTGTAGAAGCGCCCATCGGCCAGGACCGCTGCCCGCCCGTTGTTGCCGCTGTAGGCGTTGGTCTCGGTAAAGGTGTACTGCCCGGTGCCGGACAGCGTGGCGACCGCCCGGTAGTCCGTGCCGGTGACCGGGTTCGTCGGATCGACCACTCCAGGGGTGTTGGAGTTGGAGACGTCGAGCTGGCCGGGCTTGGCCGCGTATCCCATGAACGTCACGTACCGGGCGTCCGACGACAGGTTGAGCGCGAGTTCGGACTTGGACGAGAAACTCGTGACCAGCTCATCGGCCGGCACCCCGATACGCGCGAACAGGTGGCCGGATGTCGAGATCTCGTCGAGGAAGATCGGCTCGGTGACGCCGAAGCTGCCGTCGACCACGTCGTTGTTGAACACCTGCGGGTAGCTGCCGCCGGCTGTCGCGGTCGCGCATCCGGACACACATCCCGGCGGCAGCACCGTCTGCCCGGCCACCAGGCTGGGGTCTTTGACGTAATAGCTGCCGCTGACCAGCAGGTTACCGGGAAGCAGCCGCCCGGGCCCGGCTCCCGATTCGCCACTCACCGCGCCCGATCCGCGGCCCGTCGCGTCGGCCGCCGCTACTGTGCCGGTCGCTCCCGCGGCTGCCGCTCCTGTCGCGGCGCACAACGCCGCCGCGAACAAGGCGATACCTGATCGTGCCCGCATGCTTCCCCTCCCGCCCGGCTTCCAGTACCTTCGGACATCCAAGCGACGCCAGGGATACGACAGGCGCCATAAAGATGGACAAATGGTGTCGGTTATCTGACCATCAGGCATAACGGGTGTCAACGGTCTGCTGGCCGGGGAATGCGCGGGCTTGGGCGCACCGGGGGACTTGCCAGCCATCCGGTCGTGCGGGCGGCCGTCCGTCGGCAGAAAACCGCCGCGCACGCCCGGCGCAAACGAGGCGTCCGCTGGCTCTTCCCGGCGGCTGGGCGGCCATTTCCCACCGGCGTCGCCATTCACCGATGTCGCCGCCGCAGGCGGCGGCGTAGGCGAGCGTTACCTGCAGCGACGGGAACGACAAGCCGCTCGCCGCCGTTGACAGAACCGACGGGGAGAACAGCGCCGTCTGGGCCAGATCACGGTAGGTTGGGTACCCGGCCGCCGCACGTAGCTGCCGGAGCTGATAGGCGAACGAAGACAGCGGTCCTTCGCCCGGATCGAGCGGCCGCTCCGGTCGGCCTGGCCGCCGCTGGTTGTTTCCTTGCACTGTCACTGTGCCAGCCCTCACTCTTCGATCCCCTTCGCGGAGCAGCAACCGCCTGACGCAGTCGCTCCGCTCTAGCTACGGCCCTCCTCAACCCAGGCTGACAGATCACGATAATCGCTGAATTAAATTTCTTTGAACGATCCCCGTCCCGGCCGGGACCGCGGTGTTGGATTGGCCTGGACCTTCGGCCGCGGCGCGTCCATTGATCGGTTGATCGGTCTTTATGCCGTTTCGTTGCGATCAATTGCGCGACTTGCTTTGCTTCTGCCGGGCCGGCTGGAGAATTTACGGCCCGTAAGGAGCGTGGGGACAGGTAATGCTCCACGAAACAAGGTGGGCGTACCGGCCTCGCGCTCTCAGCACGAGCAGTTGGGTTAGGAGGGTCCACACATGTATTTCCGGCATGGTCACACGGTGGGCCGGTGGCGCACAGGACAGTCCCGGCTGAGCGCCCACACAGTGCGACGCCGAATCCAGAACGCGGGAGCGGGCGGCATTCTCGTTCTGATCCTGCTACCCCTCCTCGGGGTTGTCCCCGCGCGAGCCGCGGCGGGTGAGATCAGTGAGTTCAAGACGCCGCAGCCAGTGGGGACCGGGCCGGTAGTGGGCTCGGACGGTGACCTGTATTTCGCGACCTTCACGACGGGCACTACCGCGGGCACGGCCGGGAGCGGCGCTATCGGCCGGATCACCCCCTCGGGCCAGATCACCCAGTTCGCCGACCCGAACCCGGCGGAGAGCAACATCTACCTGATCACCCTCGGACCGGACCATAACATCTGGTTCGTCGACAACGGGACCCCGAGCCAGGGCGGTGAGCTGGGACGCCTCACTCCCGCAGGCCAGATCACCATGTTCCCCATCCCTCGGTTCGGCGGGAACCGGGTCGTGCCCCAGGCCCTGACCGCCGGGCGTGACGGCAACCTGTGGTTCACCGCGTTCACCGCCGTCACGACCCGCACACTCGGGCCCAGCCTCGTGGGCCAGGTCGACCCCGCGACCGGGGCCGTCACCGAGTTCCCGACACCGACCGCCTCGGCCGAGCCCGGCGGTGCCGGCACCGGCCTCCAGGGCGGTCTCGCCGCCGGCTCTGACGGCAACCTCTGGTTCACCGAGACAAATCTCCCCGGCATCGCACGCGTGACCGTCCGCTGAAGCGATTCCAACCTGAAGCCCCGCGGAAGAGATCTTTCCGTCGGGGCTTCAGCGTCAAGCCGTTACCGCGCTGTATTGGCCTGGGTCTCCGGCCGCGGTGTTGGATTTGCCTGGGCCTCCGGCCGCGGTGTTGGATTTGCCTGGGCCTCCGGCCGCGGCGCCCCTGCGCCGGTCGCGGTGCCGTAAGTGGCGAGGTGACCCAGCACTTCACGCGCTTCGGGCACGTCGAGCCGGGTATAGAGGTCTAGCGCGTGCTGCCAGTGGTGCCGGGCAGCTCGGTGGTTGCCGTCGGCCGCGTGCATGTGAGCGAGGCCGCGGTGAGCGCCAGCCTGCTGGTAGGTGTCTCCGACCTGGATCGCTAGGACGAGCGCCAGGGCATGCCGGGCGCGAGCCTGCACAGGCTGGCCCATGGCGAGCAGTACCTCGCCGCTGCCGTTCAGCGCCTCGGCCTCGCTGGCCTGGTGACCGATCTCGCGGAACAATGCGATCGCTCGCTGATAGTTGTCGGCAGCCCACTGGAGGCGTCCGCGGCGCAGGTGGACAGCGCCCAGGTCCGACAGTGCCTCGGCCTCGCATGCCCGGTCGCCAGTCGCTACGGAAAGCCCGAGCGAATGCTCGAGATGGCGGGCCGCCTGCTCCGGGAACTCCTGCCTCTCGCAAACACAGCCGAGGTTGGCGAGCGCGCAGGCCTGCCCGACCCGATCGCCTATCTTACGGAATATCGCCAGCGCAAGCAGGTGCTGGGCGGCGGCCTGCTCGTACCGGCCTTGTCTGCGGCAGATGGCGCCGAGGTTATCGAGCGCACGAGCCTCGCCAGCGCGGTCGCCGATCTCTCGGAAGACCGCCAGAGCCTGCTCGTAGTGGCGGGAGGCTTCCGCGTACCTACCCTGCCGCCAGGCAAGGAGCGCAAGATTCCCGTGCGCGCGAGCTTCGCCCACGCGGTCGCCGATCTCTCGGAAGACCGCCAGAGCCTGGCCGGAGCCGCCAGCCTCCTGCCCGGGCTGTCCCAGGCGCCAGCGGACCTCAGCCAGATTGACCGAGGCGGTCGCCTGAGCACCGCGATCGCCGGAGCGGCGGGCAGCATCCAGGGCATGTTCGTGGATGGCGATCGCCTCGGGGTTGTAGCCGCCCGTGACCAGGTACCGGGAAAGCGTGGCCGCCAGCCGGGTCGCGTGATGCGGCCAGCCGCGCTGAGCGGCGTGCCTGGTAACCGCGACGAGCACCGCCCGCTCCGCGTCTAGCCATGCGCGCGCCGCGGCTGGATCGGAAACCGGCGGTGAAGGAACGGCCGTGGGTGCGAGCGGACGCCGGTTCCGCTCGGCGGGGGCGAGCGCTTCCATCGCTGTCGCGGCTGTGGCCAGGTAATAATCCAGCAAGCGGGTCATCGCTGACTGCGGCTCACCGGGGTCGGCCGACAGGGTGACCGCGTAGGCCCTCAGCAGGTCGTGCATGACGTACCTGCCATCGCGGGTGCCCTGGATCAGGTGTGCGGTGGTCAGCATGCCAAGCGTTGAGCGCGCCTGCCCCGGGGCGGTACCTGTGAGTGCCATGGCGGCATAGAGGTCTAGATCGGGACCGGGATGCAGGCCGAGTAGCCGGAAGGAGCGCGCGGCGGACTCTGACAGATACCGGTACGACCAGGAGAACACGCCGCGCAGCATGGTGCGCGGATCCCCGCCCGCGTCAAGGAACTCCAGTCGCCGCTGCTCGTCTGCCAGTTCGTCGGCGAGGGCATTGAGCGGGGTCGCAGGGCTGGCGGCGGCCAGTTCGGCTGCGACGCGCAGCGCGAGTGGCAGCCGTGCGCACTGCGCGGCCAGCGTCGTGGCCGCATCGGGCTCGGCGTCGACCCGGCCGCCAATTAGCACCCGCAGCAGCGCGACCGCATCCGCGGTCGGCAGAACGTCAAGCTCAAGAGGCCGGGCGCCATGCCGGGCGATGACCCCGGTGAGGCGGTCCCGGCCAGTCACTACAACCACACAGGATGAGCTGCCCGGCAGCAGCCCGTGGATCTGCTCCGCGGAGGAGGCGTTGTCAAGGATGATGAGCATCTGCCTGCCCGCCAGCATGCTGCGGTATGCCGCGGCTCGCTCACCGGCGTCGGCCGGTATATCTTGCCGGGCCATGCCAAGCGCGCGAAGAAACCCGGCTAGTGCCTCTCCTGGCAGGACCGGCGGCTGGTCATGATCGTAGCCTCGCAGGTCGGCAAAGAGCTGACCGTCAGGGAACCTGGGCAGCAACCTGCGCGCCCAGTGCACCGCGAGTGCGGTCTTTCCCACTCCCGCGGTCCCTGACAGCGCGATGATCACAACCGCCGAGGTCTCCCCGAGGTCGGCGGCGGCCAGCAGGCGGTCCAGGGCGGCCAGCTCATCCGTCCGCCCGGTAAACGCGTGCACATCGCCCGGGAGCTGGGCAGGCGCTGGCCGCTGCGCGGAGGCTGGCCGCTGCGCGGAGGCTGGCCGCCGCATGGTGACGCTCGCTGTGACGGAACCGGGCACCAGGTCCAGAGAGCCGTCGGCGGCGAGAATGCGAGTGTGCAGGCGCTGGAGCTCCGGATCGGGGTCAACACCGAGATCGGTAACCAGCACACGGCGGATACCGGCATATGCGGCCAACGCGTCGGCCCGCCGGCCACATCGGTAGAGCGCCAGCATCAGAGCGCCGCATAGCCTCTCCCGCAGCGGATGCTCCGATATGAGCACCGCAAGCTGAGCTGCGACCTCGGCGTGGCGGCCGACCTCCAGCATGATCTCGGCGCGATCTTCGAGCGCCGTCAGTCGCAACTCCCGCAGCCGGATCCGTTCGATGTCGGCCCATGGACCGGGAATCCCCAGCAGTGGCGTCTCGAGCCACAGCGCCAGCCCGGCGTCCATGGCCCTGAGCGCCGCGGGCAGGTCACTTGCCTTGCGTGACTTGCGCGCTTCGGCCAGCTGATGGCAGAACATCTCGGAGTCCAGAGTGCCCGGCTCCATCCGCAGCACGAATCCTGGACCGGCGACGGTCAGGATCCGAGCTGGCGCCCGGGGTGCCCGCCCCGGCTCCAGGACGCGGCGCAGCCCGGCGATGTGGACGTGGACGGCGTTCACCGCGCTGGGCGGCGGCTTATCACCCCATACCCCGTCGATGAGCTCGTCCCGAGAGACTGTCTTGTTCCTCCGCGTGGCGAGCAGGCCGAGCACTGCCCGCCGTTGCGGCGGTCCCAATCTCAGTTCCCGGTCGTCCAGCCAGGCCCGCACCGGGCCAAACAGGCTGACCAGCAACGACCGTCCATAACCAGCACTCACGCGTTCCCCCGGGTGCACCCGGTCCCGACCTACCAGGTAATACGGACGAAGGGCTAAATCGGTTCAGTAGGTCGACCCGGGCGGACAATACCTGCGAGGGCCTATACAGCGGTCACGTCGTGACCAGAAGGTAGACGTTCAGCGTCACGATCACGGCAACGACCGCACCGGCGGTCAGCAGCATCGGCCGCCGGTTGACCAGTGTCCCCATGAGATTCCGATCGCAGGTGAAGAACAGCAGCGGGATAAGCGCGAACGGTATGCCGAAGGACAGGAAGACCTGGCTCAGCACCAGCGCCCGGGTCGGGTCGAATCCGACGCCGATCAGTGTCAGCGCCGGGATCATGGTGATCGCCCTGCGGGCGAACACCGGGATCTGCCGGCGGACGAAGCCCTGCATCACCACCTGGCCGGACATGGTGCCCACGCAGGAGGAGGCGATGCCGGACGCTAGCAGAGCGATGCCGAACACCACGCCGGCATGCTCACCAAGGTAACTGTTCAGGCCGTTGAAGACCTGACCCAGGTCGCCTCCGGCGCCGGCCATGCCGCGGGCGTGGAACACCGCAGCGGCCGTCGCCAGCATCGCCACGTTGATGAGCCCGGCGATTCCCATCGCGATCGTGATGTCGACGATCTCGAAGCGGAAGATCTTCCGGCGCGCACCGGAATCAGCGCCCGCGATCCGGTTCGGCCAGCTGGTCGACCCCGGCCAGCAGCATACTGCGGGCGTCGGCGCCGAAGCCCGCAGCTCTTTACCATGGAAAGCCTCCTAGGGCACGAGAATCGCGCGGCCGCGGACCCGGCCGGCGTCGAGTTCGGCGAGCGCCTCGGCGGCCGCGCCGAGCGGGTAGGTACGGGTGTGCAGCGTGACCCGGCCGGCTTGCGCGAGTGCCATGAGCTCGACCAGATCGTTGTAGGTGCCGACGATGTTGCCGATGATGTTCCGCTCGGTGGAGATGATGTCCAGCGTGGGGATCCGCAGCTCCCCGCCGTACCCGATGACGAAGTAGGAACCGCCCGCGGCGGTCATCTCCCATCCGTCCATCTCGGCGCCCTGCTCCGCGACGAAGTCCAGCACAACCGCCGCCCCGCCCCCGCTGGTCAGGTCCGACACCGCGGCGCGCTGGCCGCCGTCGGCCACCACGATGTGGTGCGCGCCCAGCTCCGAGGCGAGCTTCAGCGCGTCCGGGTTGGCGTCCACCACGATGATGGTGGCCGCGGTGAGCGCGGCCAGGCACTGCACGCCGATGTGCCCGAGCCCGCCTGCCCCGATGACGACGCACGCCGTCCCCGGGTAGAGGCGCGGGATGGCCTTGCGGACCGCGTGGTAGGCCGTGATGCCGGCGTCGGCCAGCGCGGCCACGTCAGCGGGCCGCGTCGAAGGCTCGAGCTTGACGCACGCCCGTGCCGACGTAACGAGGTATTCCGCCATGCCGCCATCACGAGACAGCCCAGGGAACGTGCTAGCAACGCAATGCATGTCGTCCCCGGCCCGGCAGGCATGGCACAGGCCGCAGGTCGTCGTCGGGTGCAGGATGACCGTGTCGCCCACGGACACGTTCGTCACTCCCGAGCCGGTCTCGTGCACCCACCCCGCGTTCTCGTGCCCCAGCGTGTAGGGCAGCGGGGTCCCCATCCGGGCGTCCCACTGGCCTTCGATGATGTGCAGGTCGGTGCGGCACACCCCGGCGCCGCCGATCTTCACGATGACGTCGAGCGGCCCGCTGATAACGGGATCGGGTACGTCCTCGACCACCGGCGGGGTGTGGAACTCGTGCAAACGAACGGCTTTCATTGATCCTCCCGATACCTGTGCCGGAGCATCCCAGAGCAGATGCTCGTGTTCGCATCGATACCTACCCGGGTGACCCGCGCCCGCCGCAGGTGCATCGGCAGGGAATGCGCCGTGACGCCGGCGCCGGTCGCCGGGTCGATCACCAGGGGGTCCGCATCACCGCAGCACAGCCCCAGCTCGGCCCGGCGCTGCCGCAGCCGGTCCAGTCCGGCCGACGGCGGCGCGTCACCAAGAGTCATCGCGGCAAGCGCCTCCGGGCCTACATGCATCAGTGACCGGCAGACCTGATCGGTCCCCGCCAGCACCGCCTTGCGCAAAAAGGCAACACGGAGCGCATCAAGCTCGCCGCGCGCCTCGCCGGGAAACGACTCAGCAAAGCCGGCCCGGGCGGCGACCCCGTCATTGATCGCCGCCGCCGCGAAATGGTCCTCCAGCGCCACCTCGACGAAACGGACCCCCGGAACCGAGGACACCGCGTCGTAGGCGTCCGCGACCATGAGGAACGCGAAGTTTGGCGCGCAGAAGTACGTGGGCAGCCGCAGCCGCACCCGCGCCGTCCCGCTGCCGGAGAGGGTGTACGACGCGACGAAGCCGAGCGAGGTTATCGGCCGGTTCAGCTCCGGTCGCGCACCGTCTCCAGCGCGGCTAGCACTCCTCCGGTACCGGGATGTCGTACAGCCGGGCCGCGTTGAGCCCGAGGATCTTCTTCTTGGCCGCCACCTTCTTCCTAGCCCGGCTGAGCCAGCACGGCCGGCTGTCCTGTTCACCGGACGCCATGCAGTTGCTGCTGCGGCACAACTGGCCGGGCAATACCGAACAGGTATGGCAGGTGCTCAAGCATGTCGTCCAGCGCCGCCGGGCCGGCTCGATCAAACCGAAGGACCTGCCGCCGGAATGCTGGACGGTCAGCCGCAGGCTGCTCAATCCCCTCCGCCCAAGCCCCACGCCCTCCCCGAGCCTGCCCGCGCCCGCCTGGCCGCGGCCCGATCCACCCCCGCGCCCGCGCCAAGCCCGCCGCGCCCGACATTTCACGACTTGTGGACTTGTGTCCGTTTCGGTTAGCCGGATGGCGTGGAACAAAAGAGCCTCACGGAAAGAATGGCGCCGCTTTCCGGTACCTTTTCTTCCAGCGGGCTCTAATCTTCCACGATATGACCACCTTTCCTGCCCGCTAAGTGACAATACGAGTAGTTCACCCAGGTCCTCGGCATGCCGACGGCGGCGTCGAGCGCGCCCAGAGCGCGCCACTGGTGCTATCGGCTCAAACGCAAGCTAGCCCACCTTGTCCTTACCTCCAATAGCACGGAAACTTCATGCTACGCGGAAACCTACCCGCCGTATTCGTACATTTAATTTCCAGTTAGCATGGATGTTCCGTCTTAATCCGCGTCGCTGGTTGAAGTCTTCGACGTTCTCATCGATAGGGACGTGCGCAGTCCTCGAACATGGTGACTTCGCAGGCGATCCCGTTGGCCTGCGCGGCCGGCATCTTCGCCCACCCCTCTCGCGCTCCAGCCTCCAGCACGGCCTGGCCTGGCATGAAACCGTCTTGCGGGGGAAGGCGGCTGGCTTATGTTTCCGGCAAGAGGAGGAGATTTGCGACTTCCGGTGAAGGTGCGGCACCTGCCGCCCCGCATCGCGGCGGGCGCGTTCATCCTGAACTCGGGTGTGGGCAAGCTGTCCGCGGATGAGGAGACGGCCGCCCGTCTGCACGGCTTCGCGGCCGGTACCTATCCGTTCCTGAACCGGCTCAAGCCCAAGGACTTCGTCCGGCTGCTGGCGGCGGCCGAGATCACGCTGGGCTCGGCGCTGCTGCTGCCGGTGATCCCGCCGATCATCGCGGGCGCGGGACTGTCCGCGTTCTCCGGTGGACTGCTCGGTATGTACGCGAAGACGCCGGGCATGCGCAAGGAGGGCACTCCGTTCCCGACGCAGCAGGGCATCCCGCTGGCCAAGGACGCGTGGATGATGGGCATCGGGCTCGGCCTGGTTCTCGATGACCTCACCGACTGGCCGAGGAAGCCGACGAAGCCGAGCAAGAAGCGCTAGCCGAGCAAGAAGCGCTAGCCGCTGGCCAGGGTCTTCTCGTACCAGCGGTCGGAAATCTGATAGTTGTCGTGGAACGCGGGGACCTGGCGATAGCCCGCGCTGGCGTACAACCGGTTGGCCTCGACCAGATGCGAGCCGGTGTCCAGGCGCAGGGTGGACAGCCGTTGTCCGCGTGCCGCGTCCTCCACGGCGTCGAGGAGCCGCCGGCCGAGGCCGCGACCTCGCGCCTGGGGGACGACGAACACGCGGGCGATCTCGCCGATCCCGTCCCCGAGCAGCCGCAGGGCCACGCAGCCGAGCACGGTGTCCCCGTCCCGGGCGACAAGCAGCAGCCCGGTCGGCGGCACGAGGCTGTCGCTTGGCTCCTCGTCGTGCATCCACGCGTCGACCTCGGCCTCGGTGACCGGCCTGCCGTAGCCCCGGCTCATGACCTCGGTGAAGTACTCCTTGAGCACCCGCCTCGCGTCCGGACTGTCAGGCGGCGCAGGGGTTATCGCGGGAGTCGCCATGTCGCGTGTCTACATCGGATCCCAGCGGAGGGCCGACGCCGGGAGGGATGGGGGAGTGGCGAAGGCGGGTGGCGCGTCGAAATCCAGAGCGTCGAGCGGGCTGTCGGCGGCGGCGTCCCGGCGGGTTAGCGGCGGAAGGTTCCACTTCTGCTCGATGAGCTTCAGCACCGAGGTGTGGTCCAGCGTCTTGGTGCACACGTAGTCGCGGCGCGCGTAGGGCGAGACGATGACGGCGGGGACCCGGAAGCCGTAGCGACAGTAGTCGCCCCGGCCCTTGTCCTCGCTCTCCAGCTCAGCGAACGACTTACCGAGCACCGGCCGGAGCACCGTGCGCAGCCAGGGTGGCATGCGCCGTTCGTAGTTGCGGGGCGGGATGTCGTCGGGAGCGACCGCTTCCGGCGGCGGGACATGGTCATAGAACCCGCCGCCCTCGTCGTAGGTCCAGATCAGCAGCGTGTGCGGCCAGCCCTTGCCGTGCATGACCCGGTTGATCACCTCGGCGGCGAACGACTCGCCCCGCCTGATGTCCTGCGGGTTCTCCTCTGAGTACCGCTCGAAGTCTGGATCCACGAAGCTGACCGCGGGCAGCGTGCCCGCGTCGGCGTCGGCGAAGAACTGCCTGGTGTGCCGCAGGTTCTCGATGTGCATGGTGACATGCAGCGGATACAGGTCGGCGGTGAACGACTTGTTGCCGCGCATCGCCTGCGTCACCCGGGGAAGCAGGCGGCCCAGCCGGGCCAGCCGCCGCATGACGATGACGCCGCGGGCGCCGAGAAAGCGCTTGACCACCATCACGGCAGGCCGGACGTTGTGGTAGTTGATCCACGAGATGTCGTGGCGGGACAGCACGTCGAAGATCGTGCCGGCTTCCGGATAGTCGACCAGGTCCCAGGGCATGTCGTCCATCAGGCCGTTCGCGGTGCCGGAGATCATGAACCTGCGGTTCGGGAACGTCGGCCCGAGGCATGAGCTGAACCAGTGGTCGGCCAGCGGAAACGTCCTGGCCAGCCCGTAATAGAAGGGCAGGTCCTCCTCGGTCCAGTAGCCCATCGCCGTCCCGGGATCCTTGCCGGGATTGGTCAGCTCCACGCTGCGCGCGAAGCCGTCGTTGTCGCCGTCGGCGTACTGGACGTGACTGGCGTACCAGGACTGCGTGGGACAGGCCGCCGGCGGCGCGGTCGTGGTGAGGTGATGGGGGGTGTAAGCGACGCCGTTCTGCCCGAGGTTCCTGGTGCGGTCCTGGTCCGGCGGCAGACCCTCGCCCCGGCCCGCGAGCATGCCGAGGTAATTGTCGTAGGAGTGGTTCTCCATCATGAGGATCACGATGTGCCGGATCTCGGGCAGCAGGTCGGTGCCTTCCGGCAGGTCGGGGCGGGGGCGTTCGGACATGCGTGTGACTCTACCCAGCGCGGATGGCGCTATCCGGCGTGAATCGGGCTGAGCAGCTTCGACAGCGCGTCCATGGCGGCTGGCACGAGCGCGTAGTAGGCCCAGACGCCGCGCTTCTGCCGGGTGAAGATGCCGGCGTCCACGAGGATCTTCAGGTGATGGGACACCGTCGGCTGGGTGAGGCCGAGTGGCTCGGTCAGGTCGCACACGCAGGCTTCGGCGTTCTGGTGGGCGGCGACCATGGACACGAGCCGGAGGCGGGTCGGATCGGCTACCGCCTTCAGCAGACGGGCGAGTTCGGCCGCCTGGTCCGCGGTGATCGGCTCGCGCAGCAGGGGAGTGCAGCAGGCGGCCGCGAGCGTGGCGATCGGTTTGGTCTTCGTCGTCTGGGTGGCCACGGCGGCCAGTATACGTCGGCTGATATCGATGATCATCTATCCGTCTCCTCCCCGGGAGAAAACGTGATTCGCTTGCCGCGCCAAGGGCAGTTCTTCTGAGTGCCAGTTCCTCTGAGTGGTGGTCGACATGCAGTGGTGGATGTACATAGTCGTAGTAGGCGTCCTGGCCTTCGGCGTCTACAGCTTCGTCTCGCTGGTTGGCTGGCGTACACGGTGGCTGACCAGCAAGACCACCCGAAGAGCAGACGACATGTATGACCAATACGCGGCGCCCGCGCGCAAACGGCATCGACGGTCCTTACGCCCCGCGCCCCGCACCCAGCCACCCGCGCGACACTTCCGCTACCAGGTGACCGGCCAGCACGTCGTGCGCTATACCGCATCGTCGTGACGGGCGCCGAGGTCTCCGCCACGCCACGGCAATCGGGGCCAGCGCGAAGCACCCCCGCCGTTCGTTAAAAGAGATTTTTATACCGAACGGCGGTGGTAACTCCCCCAGCGACGTCGGCGACCACGCAGGCGATGTTGTCCGGTCCGCCTGCTTCATTGGCCAGGTCGATCAGCCGGCCGACGGCCTGCTCCGGATCGCCGGGCGCGCTCAGCGCGTCGCGGATGACCCCTGCGGAGACCACGGTCGTCAGGCCGTCCGAGCACAGCAGGTAGCGGTCGCCCGCCTGCGCGTCGTGCAGCGAGACATCCGGCTCGGTCGCGCTGCCTCCGTCGATGGCCTGTAGCAGAAGCGATCGCTGCGGGTGGGATTCGGCCTCCTCGGGGGTGATCTTGCCCTCGTCGAGTAGCGCCTGCACCACCGAGTGGTCGTGGGTGATCTGGAACAACTCGCCCGCGCGCAGCAGGTAGGCCCGCGTGTCGCCGACGTGTACCAGCGCGAGCTGGGACCCGGACCAGAGCATGGCGGTCAGCGTGCTGCCGGTCCCGGTGTCGGCCATCTCCCGCAGGGTCAGGCCGGCCTGGCGGACGGCGTCCGCCATGGCGTTGAGCAGGTCGCCCGCGGGCAGCGCGGTCTCCAGCGGCTTGAGCGCCTCGATCACCGCCGCGCTGGCCGCGTCACCGCGGGCGCCCATCCCGTCGGCCACGGCC
>JAFARZ010000096.1 GCA_019245115.1 Streptosporangiaceae bacterium
CGGCGCCGCGACGGGACGGGGCGGCGGGCCGGCGGATCCGGGTGGGGCGGCGGGGCACGGCGGGTCCGGGTGGGGCGGCGAGATGGGCTCGGCCGAGGGGATGGGACGGGGCGCCGCGACGGCGGGGGACGGCGGGGGACGGATGGCACGGGGCACCGCGACAGGCCGGGGCACCGCGACCGGGGCCGGCGGGGGGACGGGGCGGGGCGGCGGCGAGGGTGATCTGCCGACGCAACGGTCGCTGGTTGGCGGCATCGCGGCTGGACTTCGTGGATCCGCCAGGCCGACTCCACCAGCCGACCTCGCCAGGCCGCCCTCCCCAGGCCGCCCAGGCCGCCCAGGCCGCCCTCGCCAGGCCGAGTTCGCCCGGCTGACCTTGCCGAACTTGAATGGTCGCCTGGCGGACCGTTTTGTCCGATTCGTACGACCAACTATCGGGCTAGGCCACGCGGATTGGCGTGATCCCCTGGGGAAGGTTCGGTCGCTCGTACGGCAACTAGGGCTACAGATGTATCGCTACGGATGTCTTCGTGTGGCGGGCCGCCCCACAAAAGGTACGTAACGGGCGTGAGATGGGCGCTCCGCCACACGAACATGTGTAGCGTTACCAGCAGTGCCAGAGTGACGAGCCCAGCAATGAGCAAGTCAAGTCCACGCTTGCTTCCGATTGTTCTAATGAATCAACCAACCTGGCCGCCTCATCCCACGGGATGCCGTGGGGAGAGCCGCGCACATCTTCCGGGCCAGCCGTGTGGGGAAAGTCGCGGGCATCTTCGGGTCAGCGGACAGCACGCAGGACCACCTAGATGGCATGCTCTGATGGAAAATGCTGGTTGCCGTGCGTTGACGAGCCTTTTCGTTTCGGGCTACGGTTCAGGAAAACCTATTCCTGATCTGCGAGGAGGTCGCAGGTGAAGGTTCCCGTGCCCAGATCGTCGTCGATAGTCGCCGCTCTGACGCTGGCCGCGCTGGCCTTTCCGGCCGCGGCCGCCCAGGCCACGCAGGCTGGGCCGGCCGCCCGTGACGGGCTGGCCAGTCAAGTCGCCGAGGCCCATCCTGCTGTAGTCGCGGGCGGCGCCCTGGCGTCCGCCGCGCGAGCGAACGTTCGCTCATCGGCCGAGGCCGACGCCGCATCTGAGACCGGCGCCTCATCGGCCGAGACCGGCGCCACATCCCAGACCGGCGCCGCATCCGAGACCGGCGCCATGGCCGGGGCCGACACAGAGACCGGCGCGACGGACGAAAACCTCTCAGTCGATCTCGGCACGTCGACCGGCGCCGTCGGGCACGGCGCCGACGGCGCCCTTTACGGCATCTACGACCAGGGCGTGCCGAGCGAGAACCTCATCAGCGGCATGGGATTGCAGACCACGGACACGAAGGCACAGGACGGACAGCAGCATCCCGGCTCGGACGCGCTGGAAATCGCCCGCCCGTTCGTGAACGCGGGCGGCCGCGACATCTACATCTACATGACCGATGTGTACCGGAATTTCCCGTACGAGCGGACCAGCTACGCCCAGTACCAGGGCTACATGAAGACCGAGGTTGAGCAGGTGCTCACGTCGCCCTACAAGAACCGGATCATCCTGGTTCCGTACAACGAGCCGGACGGCAACTGGTTCGGCGGCCTGGCGTCCAACACCACGACGCGCGCCGCGTTCCTCAGCGAATGGCTGGACACGTACAAGTTCCTCAAGCAGCTTTGGCCGCAGGCCCGCATCGCCGGCCCGAACTTCTACCAGTATCAGCCCGCGGCGCTCAGCGACTTCCTGACGTTCTGCAAGGCCAATCAGTGCCTCCCCGACGTAATCACCTGGCACGAGCTTGCCAATACCTCCACGGTGGCCCCCGATGTGGCCGCGTTCCGGCAGCTCGAATCTCCCATAGGGCTCAACCTTCCCATCAGCCTCGACGAGTACGCGGCGCGCTACCAGCTCACCAGCCCAGGCCGCATGGTCGCCTGGCTCAGCGCGATTGAGAACGCGAAGGTCGGTGGCGACCTGCCCTACTGGAACCAGAACGGATCTCTCGGCGATACGGTCTCTCAGAACAACATACCGAACGGACAGTGGTGGCTCTATCACTGGTACTCATCCCTCACCGGCCATACCGTGAGCGTGGCTCCACCGTCCGGCAACACGGACAACACCCTTCAGGCGGTCGCGGCGCTCGACACGGCCAAGCGCCAGGCGCGGATCATCCTCGGCGGCGGCCCGGCCGCGAACGCGAACGTTCTTATCCGGAACATCGACCCGAAGACCTTCGGAACCTCTGTCCACGCCTCGATCTACCAGGATGACTGGAGCGGGATGACGGGCGCCGCGGCGGCACCGTCCCGGATCTACGACGGCAACGTGACCGTCAGCCCCGGCGGAACCGTCTCGCTCCCGGTGACCGTCAACGGGCCAGCGGGCAACATCGCGAACTGCACGGCCACGGGCGCCCGGGTCGCCGGGAAGATAGGCAACGCGGTGAAGCTGTGCGGGAACAACGAGTACGTTCAGCTGCCCAACGGCATTGTGTCCGGGCTGCACGACTTTACGGTCTCAGCCTGGGTGAACCCCTCGGTCAACAGCGGGTGGTCGCGAGTGTTCGACTTCGGGACCGGTACCAGCAACTACATGTTCCTTACCCTCAGCGCGGGCGGCGGTCCGATCCGGTTCGCGATCACCACCAGCGGAGGAGGCGGCGAACAACAGATCAACGGCACCTCCACGCTGCCGCTGAACACCTGGTCGCTGGTCACCGTGACGCTGTCCGGCACGACCGGGACCCTGTACGTGAACGGCCAGGCAATCGCCACGAACTCCAACATGACGCTCAACCCGGCCGCGCTCGGGAACACGACTCAGGACTACATCGGCAAGTCTCAGTACAACGACCCGTATCTCACCGGCGAGATCGACGACTTCAACATTTACTCCTCTGCCCTGACGGCGTCGCAGGTCGCCGCTCTCGCGGCCGGCCAGCCGGGCGCCGGCGACGTGGCGGACTACAAGTTCGACGAGACCTCGGGCGCCACCGCGACCGATTCGTCGAGCCACGGAAGCAACGCCACGATCATCTCGAACCCGTCCCGGCCCACCTCGATGGACGCGTACCAGATCATCCTCTCGCCCGGCGGCGCCGGGTCGGCCGTGCCGACGAACGGCACCTGGTCGCAGAGCTACCCGGCGGCCAACGCGACGATGACCGGCAGCGGCTGGAACATCAACACCGAGGGCACGCCGGCGAACCTCGGCGGGTTCGCCACCTACGACGACACCGACGTCGGCGGTCTCCGCACCGGTTCGTCCACCGTCATGACGTTCAACGTGAGCGTCCCGCAGACCGGCGACTACACGATGAGGGTGTTCGACGGCAGTTACGCCCATGCGTCGGATGTGTCCGGCCCCACGAACATCTTCGCCCGGGTGGACGGCGGAGCGCCTACGGAGATCTGGTTGCCCGACGGGTACGAATGGGTCATCTGGAACTATGGCACCGCGACGCTGCACCTGACCGCGGGCGCGCACACGATCAGCCTGTCCACGGTGGGCGCGAACGGCGATGCCACGAACGGCGACGCGATCATCAACAAGATCGACCTGACCCTGAAGCCGCCCGCCGCGGTCGTCTACCCAGCGGCGGAGGCGGACCTGTCCGGCGCCGCGCGGGTGACCTACCCGGCGGGAACGGTGGATGTCTCCCGTGGCGGCCAGGTGACGTTCTGGGTGTACTCGGCGTCCGACGGGTATTCGGATCTGGCGTTCGGCCACCGGAGCGAGGGAGCGGCCGTCCTCTCGGTAAACGGATTGCCGCTGCGCGGGCCGCTATCCGCGGTGGGCCGGGTATACCTGAGCGCTGGCGTCAACAAGATCGTGATGTCGGGTCTGGGCGGAGTCGTGGGACTTGATGCCCTGACCGTCACCCCGTCCTCAGGGGCCGTCCGGACCTACCAGGCAGCCGACGGCGTGCTGGCTGGCACCGCCAAGGTGGTCACCGGCTACAGCCAGGCCAGCGGCGGAGCGAACGGCGGCGTGGTCACCGGCGTCGGCGGCGGCCCGGCCAACTCGCTCACGCTCACCGTGAACGCGCCAACCGCCGGGCCCTATGCGATGACCGTCCGTTATGCCAACAACCAGGGCATCATCGCAAACCACTACAACCCCGACCTCATGACCGCCCCGGCGGACATCTCCGTTAACGGCGGCCCCACCTTCCATGTCAACTTCGCCAACACCTTCGACTGGAACCAGTTCTGGAAGCTGACGATCCCGGTGCGGCTGCACGCGGGCGCGAACACCATCAGGTTCATCGCGAACCCTCAGTACAACTGGGACAGCACGACGATCGGAGTCATCTACTCGGGCAGCGACGTCGGCGACCCGCTCCGGTCACAAACGGCACCGAACCTCGACCAGATCACCCTCGCCCCCTTCCAGGCCTGAAACGCGCAGGGTCCGACCCCTCGCCAGCAACGTCTGGCGAGGGGTCGGTCTTGGACCTAGGACTCACCCGGATAGGACCACTGGGCTAGCGCTACTCATCCGCGCCACCCCCTTATCATGCCTTTTAGCCCCACGTTCCGCATCGGCGTGAGCAGCCCGCGCGGATGAATTGCGTGGGGAATTCCCGCAGCGAGGTCCACGCCTCTCAGTCGCTCGCGCGATGCCACTCAGCTAACGACATGAATGCTACATGGGTGCGGCTCCTCCAGAGTGGGCAACATGCCGGTGGTGCCATCGGTGCCGCTCAAACCGATCAGTAGCGCTATTAGAGCGTGCCCGATGGTGCCATCGGTGCCGCTGGCCAGGGAGCAGCACCTGGCTGGCTGTCACTTTAA
>JAFARZ010000183.1 GCA_019245115.1 Streptosporangiaceae bacterium
GCCTGTTAGACGGCGCAACCAGCCACGCCAGTAACACCGGATCGTGGCGCACACCCCCTAGGGGTATACGCCACGATCACGGATCCACCTCAAACTGCCGAAACGGGCACCACACCCCCGCACCCCGCACCCGCGTAACAGCCTCTAGAAGGGGTGCTATGGCACATTCACCCCCCACGCACCCCGCCCCCCGCGCCCGCGCGCACCTCGCCCCGCGCACCCCGGCCCCCCCGGCCAAATCTAAATATGTCGGATTTATCACGACAAGGGGTACTGGACGCGGGGGTTGGGGGAGGGTCGCTAGGTTATTGCTGGGGTTTTGTTTGTTACGAGGGAGAGCGCATGGGCAAGGGGCTTCCCGGCGCGCTTTTGGGCGTCGCCGTCGGCTCCCTGATGCTGTCCGCGTGCTCGGGTAGTGGTTCCTCGTCCTCGTTCGTTCCGGGTGCCACGGCCGCGGCTACCACGCAGCCGGCAGGTGCGGTGAACATGCCGCCGTTCGGCAAGGACGTGCACGTGATGATGACCGGCTGGCTGCCGGGGAACGCCACCATGGCCCGTGCCGTGATCGCCGACAAGAACTATGAGCTGGCCTACCTGTATGCCGAATACCGGGGTGGGCAGGATGAGGGCTGGCAGTCCTACGTGAGCCCGGCGATGCAAGCGGGGGTCAGGAAGGCACTGTCGGCCCGTGACGTGACCACCGAGTCGTTCCAGGGCACGATCAGGATCTTCGCCATGAGGCAGATCCGCGACCCCCTCTCCCCCGCGGACGTGGACGTGTCCGCCTGCTTGGACAATGCGCAGGCCGTCAACACGAACCTCACAACGGGGGCGGTCCTGCCGGGCCAGTCGCCGTCCGACAGCAACTACTACAGGTACACCGACGAACTGGCGCCGACCGCGTCCGGCGGGTGGCAGGTCGTCTCGTCCTATTCGCCCATCTACTATCCGCAGGCTAAGGAGTGCAAGCCGTGAAGCGCCTAACGCCGTGGGTCGTCATCGCCGTGGCGGCGGCTGGCCTGCTGTCCGTCCTCGGTGCCGGACCAGCCAGAGCGGCCGACGTGTCAGGGCCGCCGCTCTGCTCGGGGAAGACCTGCACCATCCAGGTCTCGAGCCCTGGCGGGGGCGGTGGTGGCGGGGGCACCGGCAACGGCCCGCCGGCCTGCGATTGGACCCCTGTCGGAGACGCGCAGTCCGGCAGCCAGTACATCCTCGACCATTACCAGGGGGGCGCCCCCGCCCAGAACGCCCCTTACGGTCAGTACGACTCCTACATGCAGGCCAGGCAGATGATCGCCTCCCACTACACCCAGCAGGGTGAGTGGTACTCGCTGGCGGTGCGGGGACAGTGTCCAACCGCGCCGATCTATATCTTCGCGGTGCCTGGCCAGGTCCTGCCCGGCGGCCAGCTCACCGGGATCACCCCGGCCGAGTTGGCCAGGGCCAGGGTCGATGTTCCCGGAGCGGGCAAGGTGGTGCTGAACCCGAAGGGCAACAGCTACTCCAACCTGCCCACCTACGTGCAGGTGTTCCTGGCCGGCCGGTACCAGATCGCCCCGGGCGGCATGCCGTACGTGCGGGGTCTCGCGGCCGTCCAGGGCGCCGCCGCCACGGTCTGGATCTGGCCGACAGGAACGCTACAGCTCAGCAGCCCCAGCGACAGGACCGCCACGCCGCACACAAACAACTGCGGTTACCTCGGGTCGACGATGATAGCGCTCAACAAGCAGGCGGTGGCCAACACCGGCATCAACGGCGGCAGTGCGATGGACTGCGGCCTGACATTCCACGCGCCGGGCACTCAGGAACTCCTCGCTGTGCTGAACTGGCAGGCCTGCTGGCTTCCTGAGGTGGTGTACGGCGCGCCACCCGCGAACTGCCATCCGGTACAGGGCGCGACCCTGAACCCGACGCAGTGGACTCCCAACGTGAAGGTACGCGAGATCCAAGCCAACAACGGCGCCTGACCACCAACCCCAACCCCCTCGGAAGGCTGTTAGGTCAGGAGGTGGCGGGCGTGGGCCTTGGCGGCGGCTTCGGTGCGGGTGGCGGCGCCTAGCTTGCCGAGAATGTTGGAGACGTGCACGCTGGCGGTCTTCGGCGAGATGAACAGCTCGGCCGCGATTTCCCGGTTGCTGCGTCCGGCGGCGACCAGGCGGAGCACCTCCAGTTCGCGCTCGGTCAGGCCTCCGGTTGAGATGCCCTCACCGGCCGGGGCGGCTTCGCCGACCGGCAGCCGGGCCCGGCGGGCGAGCGCCGCGACCTCCTCGCCGAGCGGGTGAGCGCCCAGATCGGCCGCGAGCGTCGCGGCACGCCGGAGGCGTTCGGTCGCGACCTCCCGGTCCCCGGCGGCGACGGCGATCTCCGCCGCCCGCAGCAGTGCCCGGGCGACCGGGTACGGTTCGCTGACCGTCTCCCATGCCGCGGCCGGCTCGTCCCATGCGGAGACCGAGGGGGTGTCCAGAGCTTTGAACGTCAGCTGGAACGCTCGCTGCCGGTTACCGAATACCTCTATCTTCTCCCCGATCGTGCGCAGCCGCTCCATGACCGCCGCCGCGTCGGCGGCAAGCCGCTCGTTTTGGGTGAATTCGGCGTGGCGGGCGGCGGCGAAGCGCGCTTCCGCTCCGGCGGCGATCACCGGCCACGCGTACCGCGGGCTGCTACCGGACAGGTCCCAGGCGTCCATTGCCTGGGTCGCGGCGGCGAGCCCGGCGGCGGGCCCGTCGGCGGCGAGGGCCAGCAGGATCTCAAGCTCGGCGAGCGGCAGCTGGTGCTGGTCCTCATACGCGACCGCGCGCAGCGCGGCACGACTGGCGCTGGCGGCGTCCCTGGCGGTCGCCACGTCGCCGCGCGCCAGCGCGATGTGGCCCCTCAGCACTTCGAGGCACGACCGGTGAATCGGCGTGGGCGACAGCTCGAGGGCACTCGCGATCAGCTCGGTGGCCTCGTCCCAGCGCCCGAGCCCGTACAGCGGCTCGGCCCGGTTGATGGCCAGCAGCGCCCCCGTGGTACGGCGCAGGCCGGCGGCCCGCGCGCTCTCGACTCCCCGGCGGGCCGCCTCGATGGCGAGCTCATGCTCGCCCGCGCCCTCCAGCAGGTGGGATTCGTTGACCGCGGCGGTGCGCAATTGGTCGAACTCGCCCTCGGCCTCGGCCAGGGTACGCCCGCGGGCCAGCAACTCGATCGGTTCGCTGCCCGGGGCGGCCTGCTGACCCGGATCGGCCACGAACATGGCGAGTGTCATCAGCGCCCTCGCCTCGATGGCCCGATCGCCGGCCTGGCGGGCCAGGGACAGCGCCTCTTCGCCGTACCCGATCAAGCGCTCCGTGCACTTCGCGGCCTGCAGCAGGATCTGGGCGCGGACGGCAGGGTCCAGCTCGGCGGGCACGAGTCCCAGCGCACGCTGGAAGTCTTCCGCGCGGTAGGGACGGCCGAGGTGCTTGCTGGCATGACCGCGGCGGCTCAGCAGCAGCGCCACGCGAATCGGTTCGGCCGCTGGATCGAGTTCCTTGAGCGCCGCGGCCACGAACGCAATCGAGCGATCGTATTCGCCGGCGTCATCGGCCGCGGCCGAGGCATCTTCAAGCACCCGCGCGTGGTCCGCGCCGATCCGCTCCGCCGCGTCGGGCACCTGATCCCACAGCTCCAGCACGCGGGCCAGCAGGTCGAGCCGCTCGGCCGGGCCGACGGCCCGGCCCGCCTGGGCGGCCGCCTGCCAGGCGGCGATCAGCGCCCACGTCGCGTCGTGCGCCCAGTACCAGTGGTGTGCCGTCTCGATCGCGGCGCGACCGGGCGGCACCAGGGCCGGGTTGGCGTCGATGGCCTCGGCGAACCTGCTGTGCAGGCGGCCATGCTCACCGGGCAGCAGGTCCTCGTGCACCGCCTCGCTGATCAGCTCGTGCCGGAACTGATAACCCTCGCCGACCGTCCGGAGCACGTTGGCGGAGGCCGCGGGCCGCAATGCCGCGGTCAGCGCGTCGTCGTCCAGCCCGGTCACCGCGGCGAGCAGTCCGTGCCCGGCCGGGCCGCTGCTGGCGCTCAGCACCCGGAGCACTTCCTGGGTGCCCTCGGGCAGCCGGCGCACGCTGTCGAGCAGCAGATCGCGCAGCGATTCAGGCAGGTCCGGTGACAGCTCGCCGTCGCAGCACAACAGCGTCTCGACGAACAGCGGGTTGCCCTGCGACCTGCGATACAGCGCGGCCTCGAGATCATCGGCCAGCTCGCGCCCGACGATGCGGCGGGCCAGCTCCTCGGTGTGGCTCCTGGCCAGCCGGGGCAGGTCGACCCGCTCGACCCAGTCGATCCGGTCGAGCGTGGCCAGCAGCGGGCGAAGCGGATGGGTCCGGTGCAGGTCATCGGAACGATAGGTGACCACGATCATCAGGCCCTTGGCCCACCGCTGGTTGCTGATCAGATAGGTCAGCAGGTCACGGCTCGACCGGTCGGCCCAGTGCGCGTCCTCGATCACCAGCACCAGCGCCGAACGCCGGGCCAGCGCCTCCAGCGCGCTCAGCAGCTCCTCGAACAACCGGGCCCGCGCGGTGGCGGGGTCGACGCCTGTCTCCGGCTCGCCGAGTTCCGGAAGCAGCCGGGCCAGCTCCCGTGTAGCCCGGCCGGGCAGCATCGCGGCAACCGCGTCCGCCCCCATCTCGTGCACCAGATCCCGCATGACGGCGGTGAACGGCGCATAGGGCAGGCCGTCCACGCCGAGTTGCATGCACGCCCCGGTCAGCACACGCACCCCGGCGAGCCGCGCGGCCTCACCGAATTCACCGATCAACCTCGACTTGCCGACGCCGGCTTCACCGCCGAGCAGCACAGCAGCCGGACCGCCCTGGCGGACGCCGCTCAAAGCGCCCTCCAGGGCGGCCATCTGTTCACTACGCCCGACCAGAACCGGGCTTGAGGCACGCCCACTCATCTCAATAGAGAGCATGCCATGCTCCACTGACATTCCCGCCCGGACCGCCCCCGGCCGCTCCAGGTTGTCCGTGACGCTCATCGCCGCGTCATGCGGCGGTGCGGGCGACCGGCGCCTCGGTGGCGACCTGGTCGGTCCGGAACGAACCGTCCACGTAGTCGGGGATGGGCGGGACCGCGAAGTCGTCGATCCCGACGGCGTGGCGGCGGCCGAACCGCAGGGCCCGCGCCGTGCGCCGCCGGTTCGCCCGCACCTGCGCGTCCTGTACCTGCTGCTTCGCGATCATCCGAAGGATCTCGGGATTCATTGCTTCCTCCTGGTTTCTGGGGAACCCTGCTGTTCCCCACATCCATAAGGTTCGTCGTAAGGCCCCGTCCCCGGCATCGGACGAATGCCTTATCTTCTGGCCCCACCAGGTCTTAGGCACCCTACGGTCTGCTTAGACTTGAGCAATGCCTTCCAGCACCATCGCCATCCGGGATGACCTGCGCAATGTCGCGATCGTCGCGCACGTCGACCACGGTAAGACCACGCTGGTCGACGCGATGCTGTGGCAATCGGGGGCGTTCCGGGCGAACGCCAACGTGGCCGAGCGGGTGCTTGACTCCGGTGACCTGGAGCGGGAGAAGGGCATCACGATCCTGGCCAAGAACACCGCGGTCAGGCACGGCGGGCTGACCATCAATATCGTGGACACGCCCGGGCACGCGGATTTCGGCGGCGAGGTGGAGCGCGGGCTGTCCATGGTGGACGGGGTGCTGCTGCTGGTCGACGCCAGCGAGGGCCCCTTGCCGCAGACCCGGTTCGTGCTGCGTAAGACCCTCGAGGCCGGGCTGCCGGTGATCCTGGTGATCAACAAAGTGGACCGGGCTGACGCGCGGATCGCCGAGGTGGTGGACAGCTGCTACGAACTGTTCATCGACCTCGACGCCAGCGAGGAGCAGATCGAGTTCCCGATCGTGTACTGCTCGGCCCGGGCCGGCCGGGCGTCGCTCACCCGGCCGCTGGACGGGGAACTGCCCGATTCGCCCGACCTCGAGCCGCTGTTCGGTGTGCTGCGGGAGGCCGTGCCGGCGCCTTCGTACGATCCGGCCGCGCCGCTCCAGGCTCACGTCACGAACCTGGACGCGTCGTCGTATCTGGGACGGATCGCGCTGTGCCGGATATACAACGGTGAGCTGCGCAAGGGACAGCAGGTCGCGTGGTGCCGCCGGGACGGCTCGATCGAGCGGGTCAAGATCTCCGAGCTCATGCTCACCGAGGCGCTGGACCGGGTCCCGGCCGAGGTGGCCCGGCCGGGCGACATCGCCGCGATCGCCGGGATTCCCGACATCATGATCGGGGAGACCCTGGCCGACCTCGACGATCCCCGGCCGCTGCCGCTGATCACCGTGGACGAGCCGGCGATCGCGATGACCATCGGGGTGAACTCCTCGCTTCTGGTCGGGCGCGAAAAAGGAAATAAGGTCACGGCGCGGATGGTCAAGGACCGGCTGGACCGCGAACTGGTCGGCAACGTGTCGCTGGCCGTGCTGCCCACCGAGCGCCCGGACACCTGGGAGGTGCAGGGGCGCGGCGAGCTGGCCCTGGCGGTCCTGGTCGAGACCATGCGCCGGGAAGGCTACGAGATGACCGTCGGCCGCCCGACCGTGGTCACCCGCTCAATCGATGGCGTGCTGTCCGAGCCGGTTGAGCGGCTGTCGGTGGACGTGCCAGAGGAGTACCTGGGCGCGGTCACCTCGCTCATCTCGGTGCGGCGCGGGCGGATGGAGACGATGATCAACCACGGCACCGGCTGGGTACGGCTGGAGTTCGTGGTGCCGGCTCGTGGACTGATCGGCTTCCGGACCCAGTTCCTGACCGACACCCGCGGGACGGGGATCGCGCACCACGTCTTCGAGGGATACGAGCCGTGGGCGGGCGCCATGCGCGGCCGCCCCACCGGGTCGCTGGTCGCCGACCGGTCCGGGGTGGCCACCGCGTACGCCATGTTCAACCTGCAAGAACGCGGATCGCTGTTCGTGACACCCGGCACCGAGGTGTACGAAGGCATGATCGTCGGCGAGAACTCCCGGCCCGACGACATGGACGTCAACATCTGCCGTGAGCGCAAGGTCACCAACGTGCGCCAGTCAACCGGCGAAGAACTCGAGCGGCTCGTCCCGCCCCGCGTGCTCAGCCTGGAGCAGGCGCTGGAGTTCTGCTCCGACGACGAATGCGTCGAGGTCACTCCGGCCGCCGTCCGCCTGCGCAAAGTGGTCCTGGACGCCAAGGAACGCGCCCGCCACCGCGCCCGCACCGCCCGCGCCGAATCCTGACGCAGGCTCCCCGCGCATCTTGCGGAAATTAGGGGTCACGTGGAACTTCGGGCGCCGGTTTCCGGCGCCTTTCCCTCCGCGAAGCTCCAAACTTCCACGCTAGGGGCGGGTTCCTGACGGATATGCCGGAAATGTCGCCCATCGGGACCCCCGACTGGCCAGACAAGCCGTCCAGTTAACCCGCACCGGGCATGGTCTGTGCGCCGTAGGGTAAGGAACGGTTACGCGCAGTCACAAACGGGGGACTGCCGGAGGGGGAGCCCGAAATGAACCAGCCACTGGCTTCGGTGAGCGTGAGCCAAAGTATCCAGAACCTGCTGGACACAGTGTTCCACGTGCTACCGAAGATTCTGCTTTTCCTGGTCATCCTGGTGGTCGGCTGGATCGTCGCCAGAGTGCTCATGCGGATAGTCGTCATGCTGCTCCGGAAGGTCAGGTTCGACAAGTTCGCCGAACGCGGTGTCGTCGGCGACGCGCTGAAGCGCGGCAACTATGACGCGGCCGGCCTGATCGGCAAGATCGTCTACTACATGCTGCTGCTGGTGACGTTGCAGCTGGCCTTCGGGGTGTTCGGCACCAACCCGATCTCGACCATGCTGAACGCGGTCGTGAGCTGGCTGCCGAAGGCCATCGTCGCGATCATCCTGATCGTGATCGGCTCGGCTATCGCCAAGGTGGTCAAGGACCTCATCACCGGCGCGATCGGCGGCCTGTCCTACGGCCGGTTCGTCGCCAACGTGGCCGCCATCGTGATCATCGCGATGTTCGTCATCGCGGCGGTCAACCAGGTGGGCATCGCGGCCACCGTCACCGAGCCGATCCTCATCACGTTCCTCGCCACGACTGGCGCGATCCTGGCCATCGGCGTGGGCGGCGGACTGGTCCGGCCGATGCAGTCCCGCTGGGAGCGGATGCTGACCACCGCCGAGCAGGAGACGGGCCGGCAGGTATCTGCCTACCAGGCGGGCCGCCAGCACGCCATGCAGGCACCGGGCACGCAGGCGCAGGCGCCGACGCCAGCCTCGCAGCAGGCCAGCGGGACCGCGGTGCACGACGAGCCGCAGACCGGGATGGGGCCAGAGCGGCCCGTCTAGCCCTTGCCCTTCCCGGAACCGCCGGAGTTCCCGGAACCGCCGTGGCCACCGTCACCGCCGTGGCCACCGCCACCGCCACCGCCGTGGCCACCGTCACCGCCGGTGCCGTGGCTGTGACCGACCGCTTTACCCGGCGGCTGGTTCTTGGTCCGGCCGACCGCGTTACCGGGCGGATGGCTGCCGGTCCGCCCCACGGCGCGACCGGGAGGGCTGGCCGGAACCGAGCCCGGAACCGGGCCCGGAACCGGGCCAGACCCCTGTCCAGCCGGAGCCGTGCCGTGTGCGAGGACGTAGTCGCAGTAGGCGGCCACTCTGCCGGGGCCGCCGGCGGCGGCCGCCAGCCGGCCCGATATCGCGGCGCGGTGGGCAGCGTCGCCGTGCCGGAACTCGGTGCACCACTGGTGGGCCGTGGCAGCCGGCACAGGCGCAGATGCGGACGCGGACCCAGGCGTCGTGGCTGGGTCGCCCCGGCCGTGGCTACCCTTCACGGCCGGGGCGGCGATTGTGTCGTGCGCGAACCGCTGCAACGTGGCAGGCAGCGCGCCCGCGTACGAGGCGGCGCCGAGAGCTGCCACGCCCGCTATCGCCGCGGCCGCGGCGACCTTGATGCTGAGCAGGGCACGGCTCGCGACGGGCGTCCGGCGTCGCGGCGGCCGCGGTGTTGAATTGGCCTGGGCCTTCGGCCGCGGCGTTGAATTGGCCTGGGCCTTCGGCCGCGGCGTTGAACTGGCCTGGGCCGCGGCCGCTGACATGCCGACCCCCGAGCGGAACGCGGCCAGCGCCCGATCGAGCCCGGCCAGTTCCGCCTTGCTGGGCGCCGCCCGCAACGCACCCAGCACCTCCGCCACCGGACGCAACGCCGCGGCGGAGTCCGGGGCAGTGTCCGCACCTGGACCCAGGGCAGCGTCTGACTCCAGCGCAGCGTCGAGGGCCGCGTCTCCGACTGGCGGGACGTCGGTCCTGGCGGGCCACGGAAAGTTCGGCATGTCGTCGTCCGGAACGCCGGAACCGGTCACAGCGTTACACCTGCCTTCGCCAGCATCGCGGCCAGCCGCCGAAGGCCGCGGTGCGCCGCCACCCGGACCGCCCCAGGGCTGCGGCCGATCAGTTCGGCCACGGCCTGGTTGTCCAGGCCACCTACCACTCGCAGCATGATCACCTCGGCCTGAAGCGATGGCAGGGTCCTGATCAGCGCTATCGCCCGTTCGGTCCGCAGGTTCGCCAGCGCGATCTCGGCGGTGTCGGGGGCCGTCGGCCCCTCGCCGGCGCCCATCTCATCCAGCGGCACTGTCGGCCGGCGCGTCCTGCGCCGCCGCTCGTCGATCGTCCGGCTGCGCGCGATCGTGAACAGCCAGGCTCGCCAGTTCTCCTCGGTCCCGCGGAACCTGGGTAGCCCGCGGAGCACCTGGAGCCAGGTGTCCGCCGCGACGTCCTCTGCGACGTCCGGCGCGATGACCTTCAGGTAGCGCAGCAGCGCCGGGTTGGCGTCCCGCCACAAAACGGTGAAGGCGGTTTCGCTACCCTCCTGGGCGGCCGCCAGCACGGCCGCGAAGCCTTCACCGATCACACAGGCGAGTATTGGCAGGCTTGGCTGGATTTCGCAGGCGTTCGGTCACTTTGTTTCTGTGTTGTTCGAGTTGTGGCCGATAACAAGCCGAGGCCCTGCGTGTCCAGGAACAGCCGGCACACGGCGGCCAGCCGCAGCGACTCCCAGTCGAGCCGGGTATCGCGATGCGGCGGCCACCAGCCCCGCGCAACACAGGCTTCGATGAACCCGCGAGCGTAACCCAGCAGCGGATCCACGGCCACCCGGCCGCCCAGGACCTCTCGCACCTCGGCGGCATGCTGGTCAACGGCCGCTCGCCAGCTGCCGTTGTCGGCGGTCCGCGCCAGGCTGACCTGCCCCACCTCACCGGCCAGCCAGACCGACATGTGACTCAAATCGGGCAAGCTGCGCAAATCGCCAAACATGCCGGTAAATCTACCGGATCACGCCAGGTAGATCGCGCTCCCCAGCCCCATCAGCAGGCAGTAGATGGCGAACGGCGTCAGCGTCCTGTTCGGGTTGCTCAGGTACCGGACCAGGAACCGGAGGGACAGATACGCTCCGATTCCCGCCAGGATGCTGCCGAACAGGATCTGGCCGCGGACCCCGTCGCCGAGGTGTCCCATCACGTCAGGGATCTTCAGCACGCCCGCCGCCAGGATCACCGGCGCGGACAGCAGGAAGGAGAACCGTGCGGCGTCCTGCCTGGTCAGCCCCCGGAACATGCCGCTGACCATGACGATGCCGTCCCGGCTGATGCCCGGCAGCAGGGCCAGGATCTGCATGGTGCCCAGAACAAAGGCACCGAGGAAGCCCTGCCGAGCCAGCCGCTCATCCGCCTGGACGGCCAGCGAAGCCTCATGCTGCTTCAGCGCCCGCTGCCCGGCCGAATGCCGGCCGCCGCCGCTCGTGGCCATGCGGGCGCCGCCGACCGCCACCGCGGCCCGCTGCCGATCCGCGATCGCCGCCTCGTCCGCCGCCAGCTGGGCCGCCTCCGCGCTCGCCAGACTGCGCCGCCGCCATTCGCCGGCCAGCAGGATCAGCCCGTTGACGAACAGGAATATCGCGGTCGGTTCCGGCTTGCTGAACTTGGTGCGGAACAGGTGCTCGAGCGCCAGGCCCGCGATGCCCACCGGGATCGTGGCCAGGATGATCATCCAGGCCAGCTGCTGTTCCGTCGTCTGCGGCTGCAATCGGTACGTCCCCGGCTCGGGGGCGATGACGTGCTTGATCGAGGCGAAGAAACCCCTGATGATCCGCGCCCAGTCCCGCCAGAAGAAGGCGATCATCGCGACCGCCGTCGCCACGTGCATGCCCACGATGAACGCCAGGTACGGCGACTCGGGCTTGGGCACGTTCAGATCCTGCGCCCACGATCCGCCCGCCAGCGCCGGGATGAGCACGGCGTGCCCGAGGCTGGACACCGGAAACAGTTCGGTAATTCCCTGGAGAAGGCCGACGAACCCGGCCTCTCCGAACGTCAGATGCGACATGCCCGCCCTTCACGCTATCGTCGGCCGCAGCCATCGTAGCGGACCGAAGTCTCTACACGTTAGTAGAACTTGAAGGGGATCGCTTTGATTCACTTCTTCCCTGCTGAATTTGCCTGGGCCTACGGCCGCTCTGCTGAATTTGCCTGGGCCTACGGCCGCGGCGGAATCTTTGGCGTGTCCGTGGGCTTGCGGCGGGTGATCTTGGAGCCGAGCCAGACCACCGGGTCGTACTTGCGGCCGGCGACCCGTTCCTTCATCGGGATCAGCGCGTTGTCGGTGATCTTGATGTGCTCCGGGCACACCTCGGTGCAGCACTTGGTGATGTTGCAGTAGCCGAGGCCGAAGTCGTCCTGGGCGATCTCCCGCCGGTCGGCGGTGTCGCACGGGTGCATCTCGAGCTCGGCGACGCGCATCAGGAACCGCGGGCCGGCGAACGCGCGCTCGTTCTCCTGGTGGTCACGGATGACGTGACAGGTGTTCTGGCACAGGTAGCACTCGATGCACTTACGGAACTCCTGCGACCGGTTCACGTCGACCTGCTGCATCCGGAACTCGCCCAGGCCGACCGAGGGATCGGGGGTGAACGACGGGATCTCCCTGGCCTTGGCGTAGTTGAACGACACGTCGGTGACCAGGTCCCGGATCACCGGGAACGTCCGCATCGGCGTGATCGTCAGCACCTCGTCCGGCGCGAAGACCGACATCCGGGTCATGCACGCCAGCCGCGGCCGGCCGTTGATCTCCATCGAGCATGACCCGCACTTGCCGGCCTTGCAGTTCCACCGGATGGCCAGGTCGCTGGCCTGGGTGGCCTGCAGCCGGTGCAGCACGTCGAGGACGACCTCACCGTCGTTGACCTCAACCTGGTAGTCGGCGAGTGTGCCCTCTCCCGCGTCTCCGCGCCATACCCGCAGCGCAGCCTTGTACGCCATCAGTGGTTCTCCAGCCCAGCTAGCTCGTCGTCGGTCATGTACTTCTTCAGCTCGGCGAGTTCGAACAGGCCCAGCAGGTCCGGCCGGATCACCGGCATCGGCTGCCGCCGCAGCACCACCCGGTCGCCGTCCAGCGTGCACACCAGGTTCACTTTCCGCCATTCCGGCGACATCCCCGGGTAGTCATCTCTGGTGTGGCCACCGCGTGATTCCTGCCGTTCCAGCGCGGCCTGGGCCACGCACTCGGCCACCTGGAGCATGTTGCGCAGATCCAGGGACAGGTGCCAGCCCGGATTGTAGGCCCGGCCGCCAGCGGCGGAGACCTGGGCTGCCCGTGCCCGCAGCTTGTCCAGTTCGATAAGCGCGTTCTTCAGCTCCGACTCCCGGCGGATGAGCCCCACCAGGTCGAACATCATCTGCTGCAGCTCGCCCTGGATCGTGTACGGGTTCTCGCCGTCAGCCCGTTCCAGCGGCTCCAGCGCCGTCGCCGTCGCGGCTGCCACGGCCGCGTCGGACACGGTGGGGCGCACCGGCAGTCCGGACACATAGTCGGCCGCGCCGAGGCCCGCCCGGCGGCCGAACACCAGCAGATCGGACAGCGAGTTGCCGCCGAGCCGGTTTGATCCGTGCATGCCGCCGGAGACCTCGCCGGCCGCGAATAGCCCGGGCACCGAGGCCGCCCCGGTGTCCGGGTCTACCTCGACGCCCCCCATCACGTAATGGCAGGTCGGCCCGATCTCCATCGGCTCCCGGGTGATGTCGACGTCGGCCAGCTCCTTGAACTGGTGGTACATGGACGGCAGCCGCGCCAGGATGTACTCGGCCGGCCGCCGGGACGCGATGTCGAGGAAGACGCCGCCGTGCTCGGAGCCGCGACCCGCCTTGACTTCGGAGTTGATGGAGCGGGCCACCTCGTCACGAGGAAGCAGTTCAGGTGGCCGCCGGTTATGGTCGGGATCGGTGTACCACCGATCCGCCTCCTCCTCCGTCTCCGCGTACTGGGCGCGGAACACATCCGGCACGTAGTCGAACATGAACCGCTTGCCCTCGGAGTTGCGCAGGACGCCGCCGTCACCGCGCACCGACTCGGTGACCAGGATGCCGCGCACCGACGGCGGCCACACCATTCCGGTGGGGTGCAGCTGCACGAACTCCATGTTCATCAGCGTCGCCCCGGCCCGCAGCGCCAGGGCGTGCCCGTCGCCGGTGTACTCCCACGAGTTCGACGTGACCTTGTACGTCTTACCGATGCCGCCGGTCGCCAGGACGACCGCGGGCGTCTCGAACAGGACGAACCGCCCGGTGTCGCGGATGTATCCGAAGGCTCCGGCGATGCGCTCGCCGTCCTTGATCAATTCGGTGATCGTGGTCTCCGCGAAGACCTTGATCATCGCCTCGGGGTCGCCGTGCTCCACGGCGTCCTCCTGCTGGAGCGCCACGACCTTCTGCTGGAGCGTACGGATCATCTCCAGGCCGGTGCGGTCACCCACGTGGGCCAGCCGAGGGTACTCGTGGCCGCCGAAGTTCCGCTGGGAAATCTTCCCTTCGGGAGTCCGGTCGAACAGCGCGCCCCATGCCTCCAGCTCCCAGACCCGCTCCGGCGCCTCCTTGGCGTGCAGTTCGGCCATCCGCGGGTTGTTCAGGAACTTGCCGCCGCGCATCGTGTCGCGGAAGTGCACCTGCCAGTTGTCGTTCGGATTGACGTTGCCCATGGCCGCGGCGCAGCCGCCCTCGGCCATCACGGTGTGCGCCTTGCCGAACAGCGACTTGGAGATGATCGCGGTCCGCTTGCCGCGCAGCCGCGCCTCGATAGCCGCTCTCAGGCCGGATCCGCCCGCGCCGATGACTACCACGTCGTAGGAGAGGCGCTCTATGTCCGTCATAACCACAGCCGTTCCTAGTTAAAGATCCTTGGGTCTGAGAAGGCGCCGCTGGCCACGAGCATGATGTACAAATCGGTGAGCATCAGTGTGCCGAGCGTGATCCAGGCGAACCGCATGTGACGTGCGTTCAGCCAGGAGACCTTCGTCCAGAACCAGTAGCGCAGCGGGTGGGAGGAGAAGCTCTTCAGCCGCCCGCCGGTGATGTGCCGGCAGGAGTGGCAGCCGAGCGTGTAGCACCACAGCAGGATGACGTTCGCCAGCATGATCAGCGAGCCGATGCCGAAGCCGAATGTCCCGTTCGTGCCCCGGAACGCCTGTGCCGCGTCCCAGGTGTTGAGCAGCGAGATCAGCACCACCATCCAGAAGAAGTAGCGGTGCAGGTTCTGGACGATCAGCGGGAACCGGGTCTCACCGGTGTACTTAGCGTGCGGCTCGCGGACCGCGCACGCGGTCGGCGCCTGCCAGAACGCCTTGTAGTAGGCGCCCCGGTAGTAGTAGCAGGACACCCGGAAGCCGAGGACGAACACCAGCGACACGAAGGCATAGGGGATGATCGGCGGCACCGCCGGCATCCACTGCCCCAGCGTCGAGGACCCGGGCACACACTCGCCGCTGATGCAGGGCGAGTAGAACGGGGTCAGGTAGTGGTACTTGGGCACGAAGTACCAGTGGCCGGTGAACACGCGCACGGTCGCGTAAACCAGCCAGATGGTGAGCAGTGTCACGATGATCCGCGGCTGCTTCCACCATGGGTCGGTACGGAGCGTGCGTTCGGTGATCTGCGCCCGGGACCTGTCCTGCGACTCCCACGGGGCGGGGGCATGCGGTGCCTGTGTCATTCCTTCAGCGTCCTCGCTGCAATCGAACGTAGCTTATGCGACGCGCCGGATAGCGAGTCCCCATCTTGCTTCCGCGTGTCCGCTGAGAGAGAACTTATTCCCTCTGGGGACACTACGCAGTGACACAGGCCTCATCATCGATGTGACCCTTGCTACACTACGGCGGCCCCGTCGACCCCGACCCGCCCCTTCCCCCTCCCAACGCGGATGAATGTGACAGCGACCCGGTTGTAACCGGTTGAATGCCACATTCATCCGTCCCGTCAGCCCGCGGGCGGACCTGCAGGCACCGGAGACCCTAGGGTGCCAGGCGTTTATCCTGGTTGATTGTGCGTTTCGTGTTCGCTCCTCCCGCCGAGGACGCGGCCGGCCTGCTGACGCTTCCGTGGGCCGAGCCGCTGGCGGAGTGGCACGACGAACGCCTGGTGGAGATCCGCCAGCGCGGCATCTCCCGCCACGTGGTCCGCTTCGTTTCCGACGACGGTTCGGTCTACGCGCTCAAGGAGATCAACGAGCGCCTGGCCCGCCGCGAGTATCGCCTGCTCAGAGCCCTGGCCGAGAACAAGATCCCGGCCGTGGAGGTGGTCGGTATCTGTGTTGACCGCGGCGGGGCCGCCGCCCAGGCGCACCGCGGGGCCGACACGGATGCCATCCTGGTGACGCGGTTCCTCAGCTTCGCCACCAGCTACCGGGCCGTGTTCTCCAGCCCGCGCGGCGCGCAACCCACCGATGTCCTGCTCGACGCGCTGGTCGAACTCCTGGTCCGGCTGCACCTGACCGGCTTCTTCTGGGGCGACTGCAGCCTGTCCAACACGCTGTTCCGCTACGACGCGGGCCTGCTGGAGGCCTACCTGGTCGACGCCGAGACCAGTGAACTGCACCCCAGCCTGACCGATGGCCAGCGCGAGTACGACCTGGACCTGGCCGTCGAGCGGGTGTTCGGCGAACTGCTCGACCTCCAGGCCGGTGACCTGCTCCCGGTCGATGTTGACCCGCTGGAGATCGCCGAGGAGCTCCGCCGCCGCTACGACGGCCTGTGGCATGAGCTGACCCGCGACGAGATCCTCCGCACCGATGAACAGCGGTACCGCATCGCCGAGCGGCTGCGCCGCCTCAACCAGCTCGGCTTCGACGCCGAGGAACTTGAACTGATCAGCACCCCCGAAGGCAATCGCTTGCACATCACCACCCGCGTCGCCGAGTCGGGCGAGCACAGCCGGCGGCTGTTCCTGCGCACCGGCATCGATGCGGGCGAGAACCAGGCCCGCCGGCTGCTCAACGACATCGCCAGCTACCGCGCTTACCTGGAGCAGAAGCAGGGCCACCCGGTCTCCGAGGTGGTGGCGGCCAACGGCTGGCTCGAGGAGGTGTACGACCCGGTCATCGCCGCGATCCCGGCCAGCCTGCGGGGCCGCCTGGCCCCGGCCGAGATCTTCCACGAGATCCTCGAACACCGCTGGTACGCCTCCGAGGCGGCCGGCCGCGACATAGGCACTACCGCGGCCGCCCGCTCCTACTTCGAACGGGTTCTTCCCGAAGTGCCTGAACCCCAGATTTAAAGGGAACGGCGGTGGCTCGACCTCCCCGGCTCCGTCACCCGCTCGCGGTGGCGGCGGCCCCGGTACCGGTCGCGTTGACCGCGGCCACGCTGAACGTGTGCGTCTGCGCGCTGGTCAGCCCGCCGATCGTGACGAAGATCGTGTTCGTGCCCGTCGCGCCCCACAGCACGTGGTGGCCGGTGAACGTCGTGGCCGGGATCCCGGATCCGCTGACCGTGTAGCCGATGACGGGCGTGCCGCCCGCCGACGCCGGGGCGGTGATGTGCACGCTCACAGTCCCATTACCTGGCTCGATTTTTACCGCTGCGGGAGCGCTGGGCACGGCGCCGGCCGAGCTGGCCACCGTCACGGGGGCGCTGGGCAGCGAAGGCGCGCTGGCGCCCGCCCGGTTGATGGCCCGCACCGCGAACGTGTACGCGGTGCCGTTGGTCAGCCCTGGCACGACGGCGTAGGGGGCGGTGGCCGGGACCGTGACCGAAGCCCCGCCGGGCGACGCGGTGACCGTGTACCCGGTGACCGGAGCGCCGTTGGCCACGAACGACGGGTTCCACGCCACGTATCCCTTACCGGCCGCGGCGAACGCCGCGACCTGGTCCGGCGCTTCGGGGACCGAGGCGAGCCGGCCGGTGTCCTCGCTGGCCAGGGAGCGGTAGGGCCACTGGAGGCCGGCGTTGCCGAGAATACTGGCCGGGGCCTGGGACAGAGCGCTGATGATGTGGTTCCCGGAGACGGTCACGTTGCTCGCCGAGCTGTCCTGGTCGCCTTGCTGCCAGTAGTTGTTCTCGATCACCAGCGGGTCGTCGCCGGTCGCGCCGGGCGTGTAGTCGGTGTGCCGGGAGCCCCAGTCGTTCTCGTCGCCGAACTCGACGTTGCCGTTGACGGTGATGAACGTGGCGCCGTTGTCGGTGTAGATGGCGTGCCCGTGGTCCAGCGCGCTGAGGATGACGTTGCCGGTGATCTGCTCCCCGTCGGCCAGGGATGTCCCGGTGATGCCCTGGGTGTAGATGGCGCCGCCGTCGGCCAGTTCCTGCATCGGGTTCTCGATCAGGTTGCCGGAGATGACATTGCCGTTGGAGTAGTTCGGCGTGGCGGGCTGCTTGATCTTGTCCGGCCAGCCGCCCCAGCCCAGCGAGATCGCGGTGTAGGCGGTGTTGTCGATCTGGTTGTGCGCGATCAGTGTGCGCTCGGCGTAGCCCACGTCGATGGCGACGCCCCCGTGGTATTCGACGGGCAGTGCGTAGAAGTGGTTGTCGAGGATCTGGTTGCCGGTGGTGTGCTCGGCCGCGGCGGCCGGTTCCGGTTCGTCGACGCCGCCCACTTCAATGCCGTTTCCGGAAATGTCGGTAAAGATGGACCCTTGCACGACGTCGTTCTGGGAGCCGTCACCGAGCCGTAGCCCCGCCGCGCCGAGATGGGTGAAGGTGTCGTCGAGCCACCGTACGTTCGTGTCATGGTTGAAATCCACATTGCCGGGCTCCTGCGTCCAGTTTCCGTACGGGCAGGTGCCGCCGGTAATGAACTGGCACAGGCCCTGGGTGGCGTAGCCATCCGGGCCGGTGATCGTGTAGTTGGCCTGGATCTCGGAGAATCCCTCCGGTGTGCTGGGCGTCAGCCAGGTCGCGTAGGAGTACTGGATTCCCTTGAATACCAGGTTTCGGGCGCCCTGGCCGGAGACGAGCGTCTGCAGGACCGGCGCCTCCACGTCGGCGTCGCGCATGTCCTGTCCCGGCCGCGGGATGTAGTAGATCGTGTGCCCGGAGCCGTCCAGGTACCACTGGCCTGGCTGGGTCAGCAGTTCGTAGGCGTTGGCCGCGTACGCGGGGATCTCGCCGTTGCCGAGGGTCGCCGGGCCGACCAGGTTGACGGTCCGGCCGGACCCGTCGGTGCGCAGCACCCGCTTGGTGGAGTTGTCCCAGCAGGGTTCGGCCATGGTGATCGTGGTGCCGGAGATCGCGGCGACCGGGCAGCGCGGCTCGGTCCAGGCGCCGAGGCCGCCGGTGTGGAGCGACCAGTAGCCTTCGCCGCCGGTGTAGACGAACTCGATCTGGCTGGGGTTGCGCCAGGTGTCCATCGTCTCTGCGGAGGCCGTGTAGCCGGTCGATGTGGGCGTCAGTTTCACCGGGAGGGGGCCGCTGGCCACGTCGGCCCGGACGCCGTTCACGTAGAGCTGCCGGGTCTGTAGTCCGGCGGGAACGGGAGCGGACCATGCGGTCGATCCGGGGGCGGGCGGACGCCAGCCGGTGATGCGGTCCGAGCCGCTGAGCACGGGGTGGGCGCCCGGCGCCGCGGTCCACACCACGTCATGGCCGTTGGTGCCGGAGTCCTGGGCGGTGAAGGACAGCGGCTGGGTGAGCCGGTAGGTGCCCGATTCCAGCTCGACGGTGATGTCGCCGTGCATGTTCTTGTCGAGGGACCGGACCAGTTGCTGCGCCCGGGCCAGGGTGTCGCCTTGGTGCGGTGATACGTGGATCACGGTACCGGCCGCCGCGCCGGACCGGGTGACCCGGTACATGATGACGCCGTGGGCCGGGACGGAGCCGCTGATGGTCCCGGTGGTGTCGCTCGTGGTGCCCTGCCACAGGTCCTTTAGCGAGTAGGACGGCGCCGGCCACAGACCGACCTGGGTGGCCGTGGTGCTGATCGTGGCGGCCGTGCCCGTCGAGTTGAACAGGACCACCGCCCGGCTTCCGTCGGCCAGCGGTTTGGTGAGCACCCACAGGCCATTGGCGTCCTGCACCGGACGGCCTTGCTGGCCGAGCCGGTCCTGGTCGACGGCGATGACGTTCTTGTTTTCGTAGGTGGCCAGCGTCTGGGCGCTGGGCGAGCGCAGATCGGTCCCGGCGATCAGCGGGGCGGCCATCTCCGCCCACAGGCTGAACTCGGTCCGCTCCTCGGTCGCGGTCATCCCGCCGTTGCCGATCTCGAGCATGTCCGGGTCGTTCCAGGCGCCGGGGCGCGCCAGGTCGGCTAGCTGCACGTTCTTGGTGAAGTTGGACAGCATCGAGGCGAAGGTGTCGTGGATGTCGCCGGTGGTGCGCCACAGGTTGCCGACCGGCGACCAGGTGGAGTTCGGCACGCCATAGTCGGTCTTCTCGCAGATGCTGAACACGATCGCGTGCCCGGTCTTGGCTCGCGCGGCCGCCAGCGCGTCGCGCATCGTGTCGTAACGCTGGATTGTGGCTTGCTGGTTCTGGCCATCCGGAGGGATGTCGCAGTCGTCGTACTTGAGATAGTCGACGCGCCACTCGGCGAAGGTCAGCGCGTCCTGGTATTCGTGTCCCAGGCTGCCCGGGAAGCCGTGGCTGGAGCAGGTGTGGGTGCCGGAATCCTCGTAGATACCAAGCTTCAGTCCCAGGGAGTGTACGTAATCGGCGACCGATTTGATGCCGTCGGGAAACTTCGCCGGATCGGGTACCAGGTTGCCGTTCGCGTCCCGCTGCGGTTCCGCCCAGCAGTCGTCGATGTTCACGTACTGGTAGCCGGCCGCCTGCATGCCGTTCTTGTGCATGGCCAGCGCCGTCTGCTCGACGAGCTGCTCGCTGACGTTGCATTTGAACGCGTTCCAGTCGTTCCAGCCCATCGGCGGCGTGCGCGCCAGCCCGTTGTTCAGCGCGGATGCGGTCGGCGCGAGTGCGGCCTGGATGGATACGGCCGATGCGGCCAGTGCCAGCGGGACCGTGATCAAGGCGATGATCCGGCGCATCATGACTCCTTCACTGCTTCGTCACTTTCACTGCTTCGGGAGCCCGATGGATACCGGGCCGAGCGTTTTGGCGGTCGTGGCGGGCCGGCCGGTCACCGGCGCGAACGGCAGTGCCTGCGCGCTGACCGGCTGTATGAGGTAAGCACCGCCGCTGTGCAATGTGAGCGGGAACCGCTGGGCGGACGTGGTGAACAGGATGTGATTGCGCGCGTCGAGCACTCGCACCGTCTGGCCCGGCCAGGGATTGTCCAGCTGGATCGTCTCGTTGGTCCCCGCTTCTACTGCCACCGTCGTGGGCGTCCCGTCTGTCACCTGCACGTCCACGCGGCTGCGGCCGGCGATGGCGACCGACCCCGCCACGCTCCAGTCATGAGGCCACGCGGGTGCCACCGCGACCACGCCGTCGTTGTCCTGGACCAGGGCGGTCTGTAGCGCGAGTGCGACGTTGGCGCTCTGCTCCACGTACGGCGGGCCGGCGATGAAGTGGGCCATTCCGGACGGGTAGAGCTGGTACTTCTCGGTCAGCGCGATCAGGTTCTGTTCGACCGCGTCGGCCAGGCCGAGCTGGGCCGCGTCCACCGCGTCGAAGCTCCAGTCGTTGACGTCCACGTTGGGCCGTTCGCTGTAACTGCGCAGGGCGAGCTGACTGTCCGGGCCGATGAGCTTGTAGGGCCATACCGGTTCCATCCCGATGTTCTCGGTGTTGTGCAGCGGCGCGGTGGGCTGGTAGGAATCCGCGATCATCCCGTTGACCAGTGGAAACTGAGGCAGTCTCAGCACGGCGGCCTTCAACTGGCTGACCAGGCCGGGATCACGGTGCAGCAGCCGCGCCGCCTGGGCGATCACCGGGAACACCGCCTGCATCGCGGCGATGTCGGTGGTCGGGTCCTGCACCTCCCACTGGGTCTCGTGCGCGTTGGCCACCGTGTGCAGCAGCCTGTCAGGGCCGGGTTTCGCGTAGGCCAGCAGGAACTGGCCGACATCCGCCATCAGCGGGTACATGCCGGCCAGGAACTTGGTGTCGCCGGTGTACAGGTACTGCCACCAGGCATACAGGGTCAGCTCCGCGCCGCTGGTGACGTTCTCGCCGTTGTAGGTGGGCGGCACCAGGCTGCTGCAGGACAGGTTCCGCGTGGCGTGCGTGCCGCCGTTGTAGGCTTGCGTCCCGTTGGAGTAGCCGTTGCCGTTGAACCGCATGGTCTCCGGCACGCACGCCCCGGGCAGGCCGGGGAACTGCTGCGCGGTCCAGGCCCGGATGTTCGCCAGATTGTCGCGGTACATGCCGAAGAACGGGTCGTTCAGGAACGGCACGCCCGCGCCCTGGTCCGCGGCGAGTTGCATCCGCTGGTTCCATATCCAGTAGGCGGCGGGGTCCCATTGCACGGTGTCCTGGAGCCAGCTGAACAGGTCGGCGGTTCCGGCCTGTGAGCCGGCCAGGTCGCCCGACCCGCGCTCGGCCGCCGCCGTGTACAGGTAGATCGTCCGCAGGTTCTCCAGATATTGCCCGGTGCCATCGGCCGAGTTGATCTCCAGCGGATCGGCCTGCTGCCAGTACCGGTGCCACCAGGCCCGGGTGGCCGCGTCCATGTCCGGGGTTGCGGTCGGCGCGGTGAGCAGCTGACGGGCGGTCGCGAGCGCGTCGCCGCCGGTCCAGTGCGGGGCGGCCACCACGACGCGGTAGCTGCCGTCGGCGTCCGGCCTGAAGCTGACCTGAACGGTCAGCGGATTGACCACGCTCGCCGTCACGTCCCGGCCGGCCGCGGTGATGGCGGCCAGCGAGCCGTAGGTCTGGCCGGTGCCGCCCGGGTAGGCCGGGTCGCTCGCGTCGGTCCAGGTCTGGGCCAGGGTGCCGGTCCCGGCGACGGCGGCGGCGGTGGGCGTCCGCGGCTGCCACAACTCCACCTGCGCGGTCTGTTCCGTGACTGGGTCGGCGCCTGTCACCGAGATCACCACATCGGGTTGATCGGACTCGACCGAGACCGTGGCGGTCATGCCGCCGCCGGATTCGATCAGTTCGCCGTTGTACAGGTCGAGGACGGCATGGAAGTCAGGGGCGCTGGTCAGCTTGCTGAGCCCTGGTATCACCACCCAGCCGGGAGAGCGGCGGTACGGCATGGTGTCGGCCCGGTTGAGCTGGATCGTCATGCCATCGGCGGCCCACACCGCGGCGCCGAGCTGCCCGTCGCCGAGCGGCATCGACTGGCTGGGCTGGGTGTTGGCCTGGCCGAGCACGATGTCGGAGCGCCCGGCTACCCCTGCCGGGTCGACCACGAAGTGCCCGTCCCGCCAGGCGGTTGTCGTGCCCGCGCTCGCATTGGCGGACCCTGATGTAGCAGCTATCACACCGAGAACAAGAACACTGGACACAATGACCGGCGCGCTGCGCATCTGCTTCACCTTCGGGTTCTGGTCAGCGGGACGTGAGCTGCAAGCTTCCTCGCAGCGGCAGGTTGGCCAGCGCGGAGGAATCCCCGACGTAGACCTCGTAGGCGCCCGGAGCCACCGCCCAGGCGCCGGCGCTGGTGTTCCAGTAGGCCAGCGAGCTGGCCGGCAGCGCGAACCGCACCAGGGTGTGCTGACCCGGCGCCAGCGAGACCCGCTGGAACGCCTTGAGCTGGCGCGGCGGCTCGCCGATCGCGGCCGGGTCCCCGATGTAGAGCTGGGCGACCTCAGCTCCGGCTCGGTGGCCGGTGTTGGCCACCTCCGCGCTTATTACGACGTGGCCGTCGGCCTGCCGCACCGACAGGTGGCTGAAGCCGAACTGGGTGTAGGAAAGCCCGAAGCCGAACGGGAACAGCGGTGTGACGCCCTCCGCGTCGTCCCATCGGTAGCCGACGTTGAGGCCCTCGCTGTAGGTGGCCGTCCCGTTCACGCCCGGATACTGGGCCGGCGTGCTGGCGGGCACGGCGTTGTCCGAGGCCGGGAACGTGATCGGCAGCTTGCCGGACGGGTTGACGTCGCCGAACAGCACCGGGGCGATCGCGTTGCCGTCCTCTTCTCCCGGGTACCACGCCTCCACCACGGCGGCCACCTGGCCGAGCCATGGCATCAGCACCGGGTCGCCGGTGTTCAGCACCACCACGGTGTGCGGGTTGACGCTCGCCACCGCCTCGATGAGCTGGTCCTGGAAACCGGGCAGTTCGAGGTCGGCGCGGTCCACGCCTTCGGCGGTCTCGTCACCGGCGAACACCACCGCGGTCTGGGCGGCCCTTGCGGCTTGGACCGCGCTGTCGATCAGCGGGTTGTCCGCGCCAGCCGGCAGCTGCCAGCTCAGTTCGGCCAGCCCCATGCCGCTGGTCGCGTAGTCGACCTGGATGGCGTACCCGGTGCCGGCCGTCAGGCCGACGGTCTTGCTCACCGTCTGCGCCGGGAAGCTGCCGCCATCGCTCACCAGCTTGGTGCCGTTGAGGTACAGAGTTCCCTTCGAGTGCGTGGTCAGGCTGAGCGTGTAGCTGCCGGATACCCGCGGGGTGAGCGTTCCCGTCCAGCGCACCGAGTAAGTGCTGGCCGAGTTCACCCCGGCCGGCGGCAGCGCGTTCTGGTCGACGTACGGCTCCACTCGGGAGACCACCGGCGTGCCCGACCAGTCCGGGTTGTTGAAATACTGCGCCAGCAGGCCCTGCGTACCGCTGCCGCCAGCCGGGGTCAGCGCATAGCCCGGGATGGCGTCCGGGCCCATGTTGACCGGCGGCGCGCCCGCGTAGCTGACGCTGATGTGCCGCGCCCTGGCGGTTGCGGTGATCGCCTGTAGCGGGCTTACCGTGTAGAGCGGCGCCACCTTGGGACTGCCGTCGCCGCCCGCCGACGCGGTGCCGGCCTCCGGCCCGATGAGCGCGATCGAGGAGGTCCGCGCCGGATCGAGCGGCAGCGTGTCCGTATCGTTCTTGAGCAGCACGGTGCCGGCCTCGGCCAGGCCGCGGGCCACCGCTCCGTCGGCGGCCGCCGGAATCGGGGTGACCGGCGGCGCGGGCCGGTCGAACAGCCCGAGGGCGAACATGCTCCGCAGGATCCGGTGCACGATCCCGTCCAGGGTCGCCTTGCTCACCTGCCCGGCCGTGACCGCCGCGGCCAGGGCCGGCCCGAAGTACGTGGCGCTTGGCAGTTCCAGGCTGGCGCCCGCGTTGGCGGCGTCCGCCGTGCTGTGGATGGAGTCGAAGTCGGATACCACGAACCCCCGGAAGCCTTTCTCCAGCGCGCCGAGCAGCGCGGCGCTGTCGCACGCGTGCACGCCGTTGACCAGGTTCTTGGCGCACATCACCGATCCGGCTCCGGCGCGGGTGGCCGCGAAGAAGGCCGGATAGTAGATCTCCTCCAGCGTCCGCTGGTCGATCAGCTCGTTGATCGTGTCGCGGTTGGTTTCCTGGTTGTTGGCCGCGTAGTGCTTGGGGGTCGCGATCACGCCGTGGGACTGGATGCCCGTGACGTCGCCCGCCGCGATCGCCCCGGCCAGATACGGATCCTCCCCGTAAGCCTCAAACGTCCGACCATTGATCGGAACGCGGGCGATGTTGATGTCCGGACCCTCCACGTCGTTGCGCCCCTGATCGAGCGCTTCGCTGCCTTCGATCGAGCCGTACCGCTGGGCGGCGGCCGGATCCCACGTCGCGGCCAGCGAGATCGGGGCGGGCAGCGCGGTCGCCGGATACTGCACCGGCGCACCGGTGCTGATCCCGGCCGATCCGTTGGTGAGGAGCAGGGCCGGGATGCACAGCGACGGGATCGCGGGCACCTCGCGGCTTTGTGTCGCGGTCGACACGGACGCCGTCTCCTGGACCTCCTGTGCCAGGGTCAGCTGAGGTATCAGCAAGCTGACGCGCTGATCAGGAGACAGCCGGGTATCCATCCACGGCGCCGGCTGGCCGTTGCAAGTACCCGCCGCCCCGCCTGCCCGCCCCGCCGGATCTGCTGCCCGCCCCGCCGGGTCTGCTGCCTGGCCTGCGACCCTGGCCACCCGCCCCCCGGCCCCGGCCAAGGCCGCCGCCCGGGCCGGGCCAGGAACTCCTGTAGCGAGCGACAAAGTCATCACTACCAGCGCGATCGCGCAGATCCAAACCCGCCGCGAGCGCTTGCTGAGGCGTGCTCTGAGTTCCATGGCCGCTCCCCACTGCCGGGTTCGCTGCCCCCCACAAAAAAGTAAACTTTCCGAACAATACTAAACATCGGATGATTTGCGACTGTCAAGAGCCGAAGCGGATCCGCCGGTGCGCCCGCCCGCCACCTGTACTAGTGGCGCGCCTATGTTTGCCTCGTTGGTATGCGGTGAGCCTGCTTGGACCGCAGGGGCTGATGTCGGCAATGCAGGCCTCGTGTGCGGCCAGCCCGCCACCGGCCGGCCCGGTGCCCGGCGGCTGACCCCGATTTCCTGAGCCGAAAATAGTTTCGTCTCGGGAAATCGGCTTCAAGGTCACGGCACGCCTCCAGCTGGCTTGCACCGATCTTCAAGGCGCGACCGGGCAAATAACCGGTTGTGGCACTAGCGCCCCGCTGCTGCAGGAGCGACCTGACGGGCGAGTGATCCGATGAAGCACCAGCCCGCTCCATCCCTCGTGCCGCCCCCGCGTGCCGCCCCCGCGCGCTGTCCCCCGCCCGTAGCCGCGTCACCTCACGCCGCCGCCCCTCTCCACGCCGGATATTTCACCATTTGCGCCTTGGCCTCCCCAGATCGGGGAGGGATTGTCGGCGGTTGTGAACATTCCGAGTTTGGCGCAGTAGTGAACGGCTGTCAGGTTTGCTGGGATATGACCTGTTACGTGGACGGCGGTCGCGGTGGACGACCTGGAAGAAAATGGCTCTGCGGAAGAAAGGGTGCCGGTTTCCGGCGCCTTTTCTTCCAGAGAGCTCCAAACTTCCACGAGATGGCTGGTCTATATGCCCGCTATGTGCTAATAAGTGCAAGTTCACCAGGCTGTGCGGCGTTTAGCAAAGGCGACATAGCTGACATACCGCAAACGCGCGCTATTCTGGAAAGCTCACATTCGGGGTAGCGGTCCGCAATAATCGATCCGCTCTGTCAAGGCATCCAAGTCCAGCAGTAGAAAACGGGCAAATGGCGAAATGTCCGGCGAGAGCGGGGATGCGGGGGTTGCACGCGGGAGCGCGGCATGTGCGGGTGGCATGTAGGAGCGCGGGATGCGCCGGGCAACAGCATGCGGGGCCGGAGTGCGCGGCGGGGAAAGGAGAGCGGATGGGTTATTGGCGATCTGGGGTGGGGGAGACCCCGAGGGAGCGGCGGAGGAAGTCTAGTTGCAGCTTCAGCAGGTTCTCAGCCACCGTCTCGCCGGAAGCCATGTGGGTGATCCCGGTCAGCGGCAGCACCTCATGCGGGTAGCCCTTGGCCAGCAGCGTGGCGGACAGGCGAAGGGTATGCGCGACGACTACGTTGTCGTCGGCGAGACCGTGGATGAGGAGCAGGGGGCGCGGGTGTGGTACCACCGTACGTTCGTTCAAATGGATCAATGAAGAACGGTCGTAACCGTCTTTGTCGTCTTCAGGGAGTCCCAGGTAACGCTCGGTGTAATGGGTGTCATAGAGACGCCACTCGGTCACTGGGGCGCCCGCGACGGCGGCGTGGAAAACGTCGGGGCGGTTGAGCACGGCCAGGGCGGCCAGGTACCCGCCGAACGACCAGCCCCGGATCGCCACCCGGCTGGTGTCCAGCTCAGGGAACTTGGCCGCCGCGGCGGTCAGCGCCTCGACCTGGTCCTCCAGGACCGGAGCGGCCAGGTCGCCGGCCACGGCGCGCTCCCACTCGGGGCCGCGGCCCGGGGTCCCGCGGCCGTCCGCGATCACGACGGCGAAGCCTTGCTCGGCGAACCACTGCGGTTCCAGGTACGCACCGCGTGCGGCGAGGACCCGCTGCGAGTGCGGACCCCCGTACGGGTCCATCAGCACGGGAAGCTTGCCGGCGCTGGCGCTCGCGCCGTCACCGTCACCGGAACCGGGCGCGCGCCAAGATGGGAACACCACCGCGGTGCGGATGCCGCGTTTCCCCGCTGCGAAGATGACCGGGTCGGGCGCGGGCAGTGACGGTCGCTCGGCCAGGGAGCCGATGCTTTCCATGGGGCGGTCAGCGCGATGCACCTCGACGGCTACGCCGTCGGTGTCCAGCGTGCGGCTGACGGAAACCGTGGTACCGCCCGAACGCAGGCCCGAATGCAGACCGGGCCGCTCGGTAAGCCGCCGCAGCCCGTCCGGCCCGTACGCCCACAGGTCGATTTCGGCCGGTTCGGCCGACGAGGCGCGGAACACCACGGTGTCGCCGTCGACGCCAGCGATGTCGCGGACCTGGAGGCCGGGCGGGGTGACCGGCTCAGCCGTGGAGTTGCGTAGTTCGTCAGCGGTGGCGACGAGCAGCCGGCGAGTGTCCGCTGAGTCCCGGGTCCACACGATCCGGCCGTCGCGGGTCCAGACCGGAACGCCGACGACGATCTCCAGCCAGCGCGGATCTTTGTCCTCACACACGAGTTCGCAGCGTCCCGTGGCCGGATCCATCGTGAGCAGCCGCATCGTCCGCTGGTCGCGGCTCTGCACCACAACCAGCGGATCGTGCCCGCGCTGCCAGGACGCCGTCGTGATGTAGGGAAAGGCCGCGTAATCGATGTCCACCGGGATCTGCCGGCCGGTCACCTGCACGATCAGCAGCGAGACATCGGCGTTCGGGGTGCCGGCCGCCGGGTAGGCGACCTCGCCCGGCTTGGTCTGGGGATTGGCGGGGTCGGCGATGTACCAGCGCCGCACCGGGGAGTTGTCGACCCGGGCGACGAGCAGGGCGGAGCCGTCCGGCGCCCACCAGTAGCCGCGGTGCCGGTCCATCTCCTCGCCGGCGATGAACTCCGGCAGGCCGTAGGTGACGTTCCCATCACCCGCCGCGTCGGCCAGGATCCGGTCCCAGGCCTTGCCGTCCAGCCCGGTGATCCGCAGCGCGCCGTCACAGACATAGGCCAGCCGCTGGCCCGCCGGGTCAGGCCGGGGGTCCAGCGCCGGAGTGTGGGTGGTGACCGGCTGCGGCTCGGCGCCATCCTTGGTCAGGTCGACCGCGTAGACGCGGCCGGACAGCGCGAACGCCGCGACCGTCACCGCCGCGTCAGTGGCATAGGCCACGATGCCGCCCGCACGCTCCCGGACGCGTTCCCGCCTCGCTCGTTCCTCGGGCGGCAGGTTGCCTTCATCGGCGCCCAGTTGCCGGGGGTCTGCGACCAGGCGTTCTGCGCCGGTGCCGACGTCGGCGCCGATCCCGGTGCCGGTGCCGGTGCCGGGATCGCCGCCGAGGTTCAGCGTCCACAGGCAGGTGACTGGATCGGCACCGCCCCTGGAACGGAGGAACACGATCCGGGTGCCGTCGGGGGAGATGCGGAACGCTCGCGGCACACCGAGGGTGAACCGCCGGGTGCGCGCCTCCTGCCGGGGGAAGCTCTCACTCATAGGTACAGATCTTGCCAGGTCTCAGCACACTTCTCGCCGCCTCTATGCTCGCTGGAATGGGGTTGCTCCTGTTGCACGCGCATCCCGATGACGAGTCGATCGGCACCGGCGGGACGATGGCTCGGTATGCCGCCGAAGGCGTGCGGGTCACGCTCGTTACCTGCACCCTCGGGGAAATGGGGGAGATCATCCCGGCGGCGCTGGCCCACCTGACCCCCGACGAGCTCGGACAATACCGGATCGGCGAGCTCAAGGCGGCGTGCGACGCGCTTGGCGTCCGCGATCAGCGTTTCCTCGGCGGCCCGGGCCGGTGGCGGGACTCCGGCATGATGGGCACGCCGGCCAATGCGGACCCACGTTGCTTCTGGCAAGCGGACGTGTCTCAGGCGGCGGCGATGCTGGCAAAGGTTATCGATGAGGTGGCGCCGGAGGCCATCGTGACCTACGACGCGAACGGCTTCTATGGTCACCCGGACCACATCCAGGCGCACCGGGTCGCCTGGCGGGCGTATCACCTGGCCTGCGACCCGGCGCGGACCAGCTTCTACGCCACCGCTGCGCCGGTCTCGCCGGCGGCCTTGGGGGGGCTCGGGGGGGTCGTCCCCCCCGGAGCCAGCAGAGTCGCGCGGGTCGGCATCGGCGGCTACCTGACCGCGAAGTTCGCCGCGATGCGGGCGCATGCCACCCAGATCACCGTGTCCGAGCCGCGCTTCGCGCTATCCAATGGCGTGTGGGAGGAGGTTCACCCTGTCGAGTGCTACACGCTGCTCGCCGGTCCTGGCGGCGGTGATTCCAGCTTGTTCCCCCGGTAGCCTGCATGTTATGGCAACGGATGGCGCCCCGGGGGGTGACAGCTCCCGCCGGCGCTCCGCGGCGGTCACCGCGGGAGCGTACGCGGTGCTGTTCCTGGCGGGCGCGGTGGAGGCGACGTTCGGCAGCTTCCAGTACAGCCGGTTCTCCCCGGCGCTCGCGATCGTGCTGTGCGGTGTCATCTTCGCCACCTGCCTGCTCGCCGCCTGGGGGATGGGGTCGGTAACCGGCGCGTTTGTGCCCGCCGCGGCGTGGCTCATCGTGACGTTCGCGCTGTCCACCTCGCCGGTGCCCAACGGCAGCGTGGTCATCGCCAACACCACCGCCGGCAAGTGGTATCTGTACGGTGGCACGCTGAGCGCTGCCTTCGCCGTGGTGCTGGCGTTCGCTGGCGTCCTGGGTATCCGCCGCTCCTGAACACGCCTCTTCCCATGATCATGGGTCAAAGGCGGTAACTATTCCCGCAAACGACCCATGATCATGTAACGCGCGGCCCCCTAGGACGTGAGCGCGGCCTCGACGCGGTCCATGGCCCAGTCAAGCTCCGCGTCGGTGATGATCAGCGGTGGCGCGAGCCGGATCGTGTTGCCGTGCGTTTCCTTGGCCAGCACGCCCAGACGCGCCAGACGCTCGCACACCTCGCGGCCGCCAACAGAGGCGAACGACACACCCGCCCACAGCCCGCGCCCGTCCACACGCGACACAGCCGACGAAGGCAACGTCCTCAGCCGCGCATGCATCCGCGTCCCCAGCTCGGCCGATCGCTGAACCAGCGACCCGTCCCGCAGCATGGCGATGACCTCCCTGGCCACGGCGCACGCGAGCGGGTTCCCCCCGAACGTCGACCCGTGCTGGCCGGGCCTGAGCACGCCCAGCACGGCCCGCGACGACACCATCGCCGACACCGGCACGATGCCGCCGCCCAGCGCCTTGCCCAGCAGGTAAGCGTCCGGCACCACGCCCTCCGCCGAGCAGGCGAACGTGAACCCGGTCCGCCCCAGCCCGGACTGGATCTCGTCCGCGATCATCAGCGCCCCATTCAGCGAGCACAGCGACCGCACCCCGGCCAGGAAGCCGGGCGGCGGGACGACCACGCCGGCCTCGCCCTGGATCGGCTCGACCAGCACCGCCACCACCCGCGGCCCGACATCGGACGAGGCCAACACATCCGACAAAGCCGACAAATCACCATAAGGCACGCTAACGAACCCTGGCGTGTACGGCCCGAAGTCTTCCCGGGCGTCCGGATCGGAGGAGAACGACACGATCGTGGTGGTCCGTCCGTGGAAGTTCCCGTCGAACACCACGATCACGGCTTCGTCGTGTGGCACCCCGCGCACCGTGTATCCCCACTTGCGCGCGACCTTGATCCCGGTCTCCACCGCTTCGGCGCCAGTGTTCATCGGGAGGACCATCTCCATGCCGGCCAGCTCGGCCAGCTCCGCGCAGAACGGCCCGAACTGATCGTGGTCGAACGCCCTGCTGACCAGCGTGACCCGCTCGAGCTGACGTCGCGCGGCGTCCACCAGCCTCGGGTGCCGGTGCCCGAAGTTGAGCGCCGAATATCCGGCCAGCATGTCCAGGTAGCTGCGCCCGTTCACGTCGGTCACCCAGACGCCGGAGGCCTCCGCCACCACGACCGGCAGCGGCGCGTAGTTGTGCGCGCTGTACCTGTCGGTCAGCGACGACGGGTCGGTCGTCGCCTCGGTCATCGTATGGGTCATCGTCAGCTCCTTCCCGTCAGTCCCTCAGCTCCAGCGTGCAGCACTTGGGGCCGCCGCCGCCCTTGAGCAGTTCGGACATGTCGGCCTCGATCGGCTCGAACCCGCGCTGGCGAAGCTGGCCCGCCAGCCCCTGGGCCTGAGCCGGCAGCACCACGTGCCGCCCGTCGCTCACCGCGTTGAGCCCGAGCACCTCCGCGTCCTCGTCCTTCGCCTCGATCAGCTCATCGAACAGGCCCGCGAGCGCAACCCGCCCGGCGTCGTCGAACGCGGCCGGGTAGTACATCGCGGTGCTGGAGTCCAGCACGCACAGCGCGGTGTCCAGGTGGTAGTACCGCGGGTCGACCAGCCGCAGGCTCACCACCGGCAGGCCGAACACCCGCCCGATCTCCTGCGCCGCCGCCTCATCGCTGCGGAACCCGTAGCCGGCGAGCAGCGTGCGTCCGGTGAAGAGGATGTCTCCCTCACCCTCGTTGACGTACTCGGCCTCCCGCACATGCTGGTACCCGCTGCGCCGGAACCAATCCAGGTAGGCGCCGGCCTCGGCGGTCCGCTGCGGGTACCGGAACCGCGCGCCGAGCACCGTGCCGCCCACCACCATGGCGCCGTTGGCCGCGTACACCATGTCCGGCAGTCCGGCGACCGGCTCGATGATCCGCACGTCGTGGCCGAGGGCGAGGTAGGTGTCTCGCAGCCGCGCCCACTGCCGGATGGCCGCCGCGGTGTCGGTGGGCTGGTCAGGGCGCATCCACGGGTTGATCGCGTACGTCACGCCGAAGTGCCACGGCGGGCACATCAGGTAACGGCGCGTGGTTGCCGGCCGCTCGTCCCAGTTGATCATGAGCCAAGGCTAGGGTGTGGGAACGCCGGAAGATATGCGCCGTTCATGCGTCTCAACGGAGATTCGTTGCTTTTTTGCGCGATGAACCATTGATTTATTGTGTTTTCAATGGGGAACGACGGTGGTTCAACCCCCGCGCCCCTACCCCGCCAGCGTGGCTAACGACTTCCTTGCGACACCGCAGTACACGTGGACCGCCGGCGACTCGGCGTCGTCGTCGGCCGCCCGGTCCGGCTTCCACCGCGGGCATGGCACCACTCCGGGTTCGACCACCTCCAGGCCGTCGAAGAAGCTGGCCAGCTCATCGGGCCTGCGCAGGAGGTACGGCGTCTCGGTGCCCGACGAGGCGGCCAGCCGCGCGTTGTAGCGCAACTGCGCACGGTTGATGGTGTCGCTGGTGCTGCCGCCGTCGGCGATCACCAGATAGCTGCCGGACGGCAGCGCGCCCAGCAGCTGGCTGGTGATCGAGCGGGCCGCGCCGTGGTCCTCCACGTAGCCCAGGATGCCGAGCATGATCAGCGCGACCGGCCTGCGGTAGTCCAGCGTGACGGCCGCCCCGCGCAGCACGGCGGTGACGTCGCGCAGGTCCGCGTCCACGTAGCCGACCGCCCCTTCGGCCGCGGGCGGGGCGCTGTCCAGCAGGGCCTTGGCGTGGGAGAGGACGACCGGGTCGTTGTCCACGTAGGCGATCCGGCTGTCGGGCGCGATCCGTTGCGCGATCTCATGGGTATTGCCCCCGGCGGGCAGCCCGGAACCGAGGTCCAGGAACTGCCTGATCCTGGCCGGCCCGGCGAGGTACCGCATCGCGCGGACGAGGAAGGCACGCTCCGCGCGAGCGGTCTCGGCCAGGTGCGGGAACTCCTGCGCTATCTCGGTCCCGGTCAGCCGGTCGGCCTTGAAGTAATCGTGGCCGCCGAGCCAGAAGTTCCGTACCCGGGCGGGATGAGCCATGCTGACATCAACCCCGGGCGGCGGTGGACCACCCGGGTCCCGGTCGGCCTGGGCTTCTTCAACCACGAGTTCCCCTTGCGATATAGCGATGTACTTCGGTGGCGTTCTTCCGTATTCTGCCCGAGGCACCCAGGTAACGTGGTCTTCTTGGGGGACGCCATCGCACCGGAAGGATCCCCCATGACTTTAATCCGCCGTGTGTTCGCGGCCACGGCCGTGCTGGTCACGGTGTCGGCGAGCGCGGCCTGTAGTAGTGGCTCCACATCGGCAAGCGCTCCGGCGCCGAAGAAGACGAATGTGGTAGTCGGGGTGCTTCCGGCCGTCAATACCGCCTCGCTGTATCTCGCCATCAAAGAGGGCTACTTCGCCCAGGCCGGTCTGGTCGTGACCCCGCGGCAACTGGCGACCTCCACCGAGGCGATACCGTCGATGCTGCACGGAAGCATCGACATTTCCAGCGGGAACATGGATTCCTACCTGGCCGCGCAGGCATCGGGCGTGGTCTCGCTGCGCATACTCAACGAGACGGCGCTGTGCTCCCCGGGCACCCTGGCCGTGCTGACCACCCCGCGGACGGGTATCACCAACGCGGCGCAACTGGCCGGTAAGACGGTCGCGGTGGCCCTGCATCCCAACATCCAGACGCTAACCATCAACCGGCTGCTGGGCGCGGCGGCGGCGCCACATTACGTCGTGGTCCCGTTCGCCGACATGGGCGCCGAACTGGCCGCGGGCAAGGTCGACGCGATCGCCACGCTGGAGCCTTACATCAGCGCCGTCGAGCACACCGATGGTGCCAAGGTGGTGCTCGACCAGTGCGGCGGCGCGAACGTCGACCTGCCGCTGGGCGGCTACTTCGCCACCGCGTCCTGGGCGGCCAGGTACCCGGATACCGCGCGCGCCTTCCAGCGGGCCCTGGACCGGGCGCAGGCGCTGGCCGACAGCGATCCTGCGCTCCTCCGACAGGTCCTGCCCACGTTCATGAAGGTGACGCCGCAGATCGCGGCGAAGGTCGGCCTGCCCCGCCTGGCCGTCGGACTTAACCAGGCCGCGATTCAGGAAGTGGCGGACCTGGGTCACTCGGGCGGGGAGTTGAAGCGGCCGCTGGACGTCTCGCCGCTGCTTTTCAGGTGACTTTGCGGCCGATCCCGGCCCAGCGGGAGGCGGGGGCGGCCGCCTGCATCTGCGACTCCGGCCGCCACTTCGACACCTGCACCAGCCCCGGCGGCATCATTTCCAGGCCGTCGAAGAACCTCGCGACATCCGCGCGGCCGCGCAGCGTCCGCTTCTCCACGGACATGGTGTCCAGTACGGCCGCGGCCTTCACCGACCGCGGGTCGATGTCGCCGGTCGGGTGGGTGATGGCCAGGTAGCTGCCGGGCGCCAGGGCGGCCAGCAGCGTTTTTACGACATCGAACGGGTCGTCGGAGTCCGGGATGAGCTGCAGGATGCCGAGCAGCATCAGCGCCACCGGCCGGCGGAAGTCGATCACCCGGCCCGCCTCGGCCAGGATCTCATCCGGGTCGCGGAAGTCGGCGTCCACGTACGCGCAGGCGCCCTCGCGGTTGCTGGTCAGCAATGCCCGTGCGTGCAGCAGGACAACCGGGTCGTTGTCGACGTAGACGATGCGGCTGTCCGGCGCGACGGCCTGCGCGACCTCGTGGGTGTTGTTGGCGGTGGGGATGCCGGTGCCGATGTCGAGGAACTGCCGGATGCCGGCCTCGCCGGTCAGGTAGCGTACGGCCCGCACCAGGAACGCGCGGTTCGCCCGGACCGCTCTGGCCAGGTCCGGGTACTCCGCCAGCGCTTTGTCTCCGGCCTCCCGGTCGGCGGCGAAGTTGTCTTTGCCGCCCGGGTGCTTCCGTAATCCACACAGGATCGGGAGCAGGCATCATGGAAGACATGCTGACCACAGAGTACGACGGTTGCGGCGCGTGCTGGGTTGGGGTGCGTCGGCTGAGCAGGAAGACCGACAAGACCAACAGTCCGGAGCGTCAGGGGAATCAGATTCTCGGCGCTAGCAGCGATGCCGGGGGGCACATCATCGCGTGGGCTGATGACTGGGAAGTGTCGGGGGCTACGGACCCGCTGACGCGTCCGGGGTTCGGGCCGTGGCTGCGCGGCGAGATGGGGCCGTATGACGGTATCGTGTCCGCCAGCGTATGCCGGGTGGGGCGGAACGTGCGGGACACGCTGAACACTCAGGCGCTGCTGACCGGGCAAGGGCGGGTCGTGATCACGGCAGATCACGCGGGGGTGTGGGACTTCTCCGACCCGAACGAGGAAAACAACTGGATTGCCAAGGCGTGGGGGTCACAGATGGAACTACGCGCCATCCAGAAGCGCAACCGGGACGAGACGGTACGGGCACGGGAGAACGGAGACCCTAAGCAGCGTCCCTCCTACGGGTACATGTTCGTCCGGCTCTCTCCTACGGCCAGGATCGATCATGTGGAGATTGACGAGGTCGCGGCGGAGGTTATCCGGGAAGTGGCTCGCCGTATCCTGGCCGATGAGACGGGAAAGGTCACGTGCGCCACGGAGGCCGCGCGGCTGAACCGTGAGAAGATCCCGGCCCCGTCCGATCGCCGCGCGCAACTGTATGCGCGTCCGATGAAAGGTCACGTGTGGACGGCTAAGACTGTGAAGCACATCTTGACCAGTGAGGCCGCGCTCGGTTTCTTGATGCATGACGGCCGGCCGGTTATCGGGGCGGACGGCCGGCCAACTCGCATCGCGGAGCCGTTGTGGGACCGTCCTACGCATGACGCGCTGATAGCGGCGACCGCGCCGAAGCGGAGCGCAAGCCGAGCCCCGAAGGGCGTTCAGTTGTTGTCGGGTCTGGCGTTCTGCGGGAACTGCGGGGCGCGGCTGTACCTGACGGGCCGGCGGTCTGATTCCGGCGCGTACGGCTGTTCCGCGCGGGTGCGTGGTATCCCCGCCTCGGCCGGCTGCAAGCCCGCTCCGGCTATCGGGGTGGCCGCGCTTGATGCCCAGGTCGGCGAATGGTTCCTGGCCCGTTACGGGATGGCTAGCGTTATGCGTAAGGTCTACGATCCCGGGACTGGCCACACCGCGCAGATAGCCGAGCTTGAGGCCACGCGCAAGCGGTTGCGGGATGACCGGAACGCCGGCCTGTACGATTCCGCCGATGACGCGGAATGGTACCGCACGGAATACAAGCGGATCGGGGATGAAATCGCGGCGCTTCGGGCGCTACCGGAGCGGAAGCCGGGAATCCGCACCGTTCCCACGGGCCGCACGATCGCTGAGGAATGGCAGAGCGCGGATAATGCGCGGCGGCGGGAAATGCTGGCAGAGTTTGAGGTCCGCGTCGTGTTGCATCCGACTGGGCATACGCCGCGCGTGGCGATTACCGGGATACAGGCACCGGAGGGATATGAACTAGCCGACTGACAATCCAGCGAAACGGGGACCGCCAGCACCTTGACGGGAAGATGCTGGCGGTCCCGTTTCCTGTGGCGTGTGCGGTTGTCTTCAGGAGGATGGGATGAATTCGGGGACCAGGTAGCGCACGGTGCGTCCCATGCGGGTTGTCATCCGCACGTCGCGCGCCGATAGCGTTCCGTGTGCTGGCAGTGCAGCCACGGGGTATTTCAGTACGGTAGCGGTTGTCCATGGCGCAATGGCCACGGTGAGGATGCCGGAATCTGGCCGGCTGGCGAGCCGGCACGATAGCGCGCCGGAATCGGCACCGGTCACCAGTACGGGGATGGATGTTTCCGGGATGAGCGCATGCCATTGCTGTCCTTTCTCGCGGGGGTGCATTTTTCCTCCGGATATCGCGGCCACGGTCGCGGCCAGGTGCCGTGATGGCGTGGTGATTTGCCATCCCAGCGCGCCGGTAACGGGGTTCGCCCACGGGGTCAGCCGCCCGCGCGGGTCGCTGCCGTCTACGGAGTGTGGCCGGGGCGGGGTTTGTGAACGTTCTTGTGAACGGCGCGTTTTTGCCTGATAGGCGTAGGCGCGAGGTCCGTTCGCGTTCGCGTTCACTATTACTGTCCGTTACTACCGGGCTGGCCGGCGTGCGGGCTGTCTCCGGGGCGGGTGGCTCTCCAGTAGCCGCGCCGGACCTGGATGACCCGGCCGGCCCTGGCGTGTTCCCGGAGCCGGTAGTGGACCCAGCGGCGGGTCAGGCCGCATGCGGCTTCCAGTTCCCCGATGGAGACTCCCTCGGGGCCGGCGTCCACCAGTGCGTCCCACAGCCTCACCTCGGGCCGGAATGGGGCATCATCGGGAGGCGGAGGCTCCGGGACCGATTGCGGCGGCTCTGGGGCTATCTGCGGCGGTTCTCCAGCCGTGGGCCATGTCCGGGGGGTGTCTGGCCGGCTGGGCGCTGGCCGGGGCCGTAGCGGGGCGACCTGGGACAGGTGGTCATCGCGCCGGGCATCGGCTAGCAGGTAGGCCCGGTTCCTTTCCGGCATGACGTGCTCGGGACCGGAGATCAGGAATTCTCCCGGCTTGGTGAGCGTGTGCGCGTGCCAGCCGGCATTGACCCGGATTCCCTGTCCGAGTATCAGGTCGGCGTCGCGGGGTTCCCGGACCCGGAGGCAGATGCGGATGTCCATTTGCGAGCGGACAGCGGTGCTGCCCATCGCGGCTTGGGTGGGGCGCTGGGTCGCGGCGATCATGTTGACGGCGACCGCGCGGCCCCGGCGTCCGACCGAGTCCGCGAACGGGTGGGCATCGTCGGGGAGTTCGGCGTATTCGTCTACGATGATGATCAGCGCGGGATCATCAGGTGTGGGTTCCCATACGCGCTGGCCTGCCGCTGCCATCCGCGCGGCTCGTCCGTTCAGCAATTCGACCGCGTCGCGGAATAGTTCCCTTGCCTGGTCCGGGGTGAACGCGAGCCGGTCAAAGCACTGTGCCCAGGGCTGGAGTTCCATTCCTCCTTTCATGTCGATTCCCCACAAGATCACGTCGCGGCATCCCGCGAGATTCGCGATGATGATGTTGAGTATCCCGGATTTCCCGGAGCCCATGATCCCGCCGATCAGCACATTCCGCCGCAAGAAGAGGACGCATACCGGCCGGCCGTCCTCGGACACGCCGATGTCGATTGGCTTGGTTACCGACGTGATCCACTGGCCGGGCCACGGTATGGGTTCGGCGTGCGGGTCGTTTTCGACTACCCGGATGATGACCCGGTCGGCTCGTTTGCTGTCCGGGAATACACGCACGCTTCCGGGACGCAGTCCGAGCCCTGATTCTATTTCCGGTATCCGGGTTATGGCGTGGGGTGCGGTTGTTCCTCTTTTGAGTATGACCCGGGCGGTCCATCCCCAGGTGTCCACGACGGCGGATGCGATTCGTGATTCTGGCAGCCCGACCGTGTCGGCGATGTCGGGCCACCATGAAATGATCCGCTCGACCCGGACTTTCGCGCGGCGGCGGCGGTGGAACCACCACGGAATCCCGAGTACGACCGTCGCGATAATGGCCGCCACCGGAAGCGGTTTCATGGTGGGGCCGGCCGCGATCGCGGTCGCGAGCCATCCGCCCGTGACCGCGACCACTGCTGTCATGTAGGCGCGTTCGATCGGGCGGGGTATCCCGCATCTGTCCCATGCCTGGGAAAGGACGCGGGCGACAGGGCGGCCGGCCCGCCGCCGGTTCAGCACCGGCAGCGGGCAGGCCAGCACGAGCACGGCTGCGGCGGTTACCGCCGTGACCGGTATCCAGTAGCGGGCATGGCGGGGGTGGGCTAGCGCGGCGGCGCTGAACTCGGCTAGTGCGATAGCGAAGGGGACAAGCGCGCTGCGGTAGCTCCACACCCACCGCCAGATGACCGCGATGGCGAGGTCGGGGAACGTGTCGCCGGGGCTGATGAACATCATGGGCTGCATGCCCGCGCGTCGCGCCTGGCGGGCGCGGCGGCGCATCTGGCGGTAGCTGGTCACGATGCCCTCCCGTGGCGCTCACGGCCCGTGTGGCGGGCGTCGAGTTCGTCGCGGAGGTAGTACAGGGGGTCTGCCTCGCCTTCGGTGCTGGCGGCGAGTGTGGCGCGGGCGGCGGCGAGCAGGTTCGCCATGTCCAGGCGGGTAGCGGCCAGTTCGCCGGACAGGCGGGTGATCTCGGCGGACAGTGCCAGGTTGTCGGTGAGCGCGGTGTCGAGGGTCCGCCAGATTTCCGCGAGGGCGGGCATCTCGGCGGAGAATCCGGCGATCATGCGCCGCGCGGTTTCGTTTCGTGCGGTGATTTCTTCCAGGCCGATACCGGGATAAATGCGCGGGCTGTTCATAGGCATCACCGCCTTTCTATGGCCTGTTAAGCCATGTGACGAGGCCGGACAGGAGGCTGCGGATTTCCGGCGCGACGGTTGTCGCGGCGAGCAGGAATCCGAAGATGAGGGCCACGATCGCTTGCCATGCGCGCAGCCCCATGTAGCGGTAAGCGAGGAACACGAGAACTCCGAAGATTGCGACGAGAGGAACGGACACGGTCATGTCAGATCACTTCTTCCCGGTGCGGTAACGATTGGGAGATTTGCGGGTACGCCACGCCTTCCGGCGGTACCAGTAGGCACGCGCGAGGCATTTTCTGCATCGCCTGGGTATTTTGCTGCGGCGGCGCGCGCCGCACCGGCAGCGGTATTTTGTGATTACTTCCGGGATCTCATGCACGGGCATTAGCTGTCACCTTCTCCGCTGTTACGGACACCGAGTCCGGTGACGCGGCGCGTGATCGCATCGAGACGGCTATCCGCAGGTGAATGCAGGTCACCGCGGTCTCCTTTCCGGATACCGGCCACGATGAGCGCAAGGAAGGCGGCCGCTCCGAGGAGGAGAACGGGTGATGCGGCGAGGATGACGTAAAAGGCGATCATCGTTCGTTGCTCCTTGTCTGGTCTGCGGGGATAGCGACAGCGCAGTACTCGACCGGCCCGAAACGGCGAGAGGCCATGTAGTGGCCGCCGCGAGAGTTCTCGGTTCCCGAGCCGATACGCGAGGCGATGATGTCGATTTCCCGCTTTTTCTCGTCGTAGGAACCGGACGGCGGGAAAACGAGTACATCGGTGGTGTGGTCCGGCACTGGAACACCGGGGTTGCTTTCCAGGAAATCGGCAAGCGCGCGAAGTCCCGCGATAAATGCTTGCCGCCTGGTGGTGTCTGCGTATGTCATGTAGCAATTCCAGCGGGAATGCGCTACGCTTCCAATGCGCTAGTAATGCGGGTTCAGTGCGTGAACAGTGCGGAAGTAATGCGGTTCACGCCACCGGGAGGCAAGTCAGTGGAGATGGACAGCGGCTGGACCGGGCGTGAGGCATGTGCGCTGCAATCCGCGCTGCGGATGAGCAACCAGGAGTTCGCCGCACGTCTGGGAATCGGATTGCGCACGGTCGCGGACTGGCACGAAAAGCCCGGCATGCGGCCACGGCCGGCCATGCAGCGGATTCTTGACACAGCCCTCGCGCAGGCACCAGCAGCGGTCAGGGAACGATTCGCCGCGCTTACCGGCGAGTCCGCGCGTGCGGAGAACGCCGGCGCCGGCGAAGACGAGCAAGCGGCGGACGCCGGCGGCAGGCCCATGTCCCGCCTGGTCACGATCGGCGTCAACCAGGGCATCGTCAGCACCGGCGACAACGCGACGATCGACGCCCGCACCATTCACTTGCCCGCCGAGGCCGTACGCGCGCCCGCCGAGGTAGCGGCAGCGCGCGGACTGCACAACCTGCCCGCTCCCCGCAACCCGGTGTTCGTTGACCGCCAGCAGGACCTAGCGGAGCTGGACGTGGCACTGAGTCAGGAGCCGCCCGTCTCCCCGCCCGTCGTGCACGGGCTCGGCGGTACCGGCAAGACCACGCTGGCCCTGCACTTCGCTCACAGCAACCGGGACCGGTACAACCCCATCTGGTGGATACCTGCCGATTCACCCACCAGCATCACCACCGGACTTGCCGGCCTTGCCGCCCGGCTGAACCCCTACGGGAACCTCACGGCGAAGACCAGCGCCGAAGCCGCCGCCTGGGCTATCGGCTGGCTCCAGGCCCACCCCGGCTGGCTGCTCGTGTTCGATGACGCGGACTCCCCGCACAACATCGAATCGGTGCTCGGCTCACTCCCTGCCGGCCGGCACCTGATCACCAGCCGCCGCGCGACCGGATGGCACCGTACCGCCAGGCCCCTGCCGCTGGCCCCCCTTCCCCCCGACGCTGCGGTGGACATGCTCACCCAGATCATCAACCCCGGCAATCCTGACCAGGCAGACCTTGAACGTCTGGCCGCCGAACTCGGCCACCTGCCGCTAGCGCTGGAACAGGCAGCGGCCTACATCCAGAACACGGCGATCACCCCGGCGGCCTACCTCGACCGGCTGCGGCGCTACCCAGCCCGCATGTTCGCTACCTCGGCTCTCTCGCGAACCTCGGGGGAGGCCGGCGACCAGCGCACCATCGCCCGGATCTGGCAACTGTCCCTGCAAGCCATCACCGCCGAGGAGCCCCTGTCAGGTGAGATCTTGCGTACCCTCGCCTGGTTCGGTCCCGACCCGATCCCCCGCGATCTCGCCTACCAGTTGCACGACGATCCGCTGACCGTTGATGACGCCCTTGCCCTGCTGCACGCCTACAGCATGATCACCTTTACCTCGCAGTCAGTCGTCATCCACCGCCTGGTCCAGGCCGTGGCCCGCATCCCCGATCCAGCCGACCCGCACCGCACGCCCGACGCGATCAGCCAGGCCCGCGACCGCGCCGTAGAGATCTTGCTGGAAACCCTCCCCGGAAGCCCCCTGTTCAACGTCCCCGGCTGGCCCCGCTGGCGGGCACTCCTCCCGCACGTCCTGGCCCTGACCAGCCACATCGGCCCAGGCCAGGACACCCCCGCCACCGCGGGCATCCTGCGCGCCGCCTCCGGGTTCCTGCAAGGCGACGGCCACTTTGACCAGGCCATAACGACCGCGCAGCGGGCAGTTGACGCCTTCCGGCAGCTACAAGGCCCCGACGACCCCGACACCCTGACCGCCCGCAGTTTCCTGGCCAGCGCATACCGGGCAGCCGGCGACCTCGCCACGGCCACCCCCCTGCACCAGCAGAACCTAGCCGACTGCGAACGCGTCCTCGGCCCGGACCACCCTGAGACCTTCGTCGCGCGGGCCAACCTTGCCTACCTCTACGCACTGCAAGACCAGCCAGCCCGCGCCCTCGAACTACACCAGCGCAACCTCACCGACTATGAGCGCGTCCTCGGCCCGGACCACCCCGGCACCCTCAACGCCCGCGCCAACCTCGCTAGCTGCTACCGGTCACTGGGCGGCCTTGCCCGCGCCATCGAACTGCACCAGAAGTCCGTCACCGATTATGCCCGCGTCTTCGGCGAAGACCACGCCGAGACCATCACCGCGCGCAGCAACCTCGCCTACGCCTACGAGCTGGCGAACGACTTCGAGCAAGCCATCCCGCTCCACCAGCAAGTCATCGCCGACCGCGAACGGCTGTACGGCCCAGACCACCCCTTCACCGAACTGGCCCGCGAAATCCTCATCAGAGCCCAGCAGCAAGCATCCGGACACGAGCCAGCAAACGACCCAGACGACCGGCAAACCGAGTAGCAACACCAGCGCCGGCCAGTTGGAAGGCAGAGCGGCGAAGAAGCTCGGTTTCGGCCCCTTCACCACCAGCGCTTCTTGACGATGGCCAGCAGGACCGGTTCGCCGTGCACGGTCACGGTCGTGCTCCAGCTGCCATGGGCAGTAAGCGAGTGCTCGACCGCGCCCGTTTCGAACGACTGGTTGACCGACATGGCACTGTGCGCTACCGCTTCCGGGTCGCGCGCCAACAGGCTGGTTATGGCCTCTGCGACAACAGACCGGGCATCCCGGAAGTTCTTCACTCGCACTGTCGTGCTGCCCACGCTGACCTTGTAGCTGCTCACCCGGTCTCCCCGTCGCGAGGAGCGACGAACGAGCCACGGCCGTGAACTGTGACGACCAGCCCTTTGTCTCGGAGCTGAGCCACCGCGCGACGTACGGTCATCCTGGCTACGCCGTACTGCTGGGCCAGCTCCAGCTCATTGGGCAGCCGCGTATCCGGCACGAGCCGCCCGGCCCCGATATCTTTCTCGATGTCCCGAGCGACCTGGGTAGCCACGGGAACAGATGAATCGTGACGTATCCGGTCAGATCGGTCATCCAAGGACATGATGATCATGCTAGATGACCGCTGACCTGCATAAACGCTTACCTAGGTCTAGCGAGGCACCATAGACATCTCTAGAGGTCTAGTTATAAGCTGGCTGATATCCCAGATGGCGGGCAGCCTACGAGCCTCCCCGTCCAGAGCACGCCGCGCCGACGGACCCCAAATCATACGCGGCGAAAGGGCACCCTCGGATAGACGCGAAGGTGCCCCCGATGGCGTGAGTCCCCCCGAGGCTAACCGGGTCTACGGCAAGCGGCCGGCGTCGTCTACGTCGAACTCTCCGTCACGCACGCCGGCGACGAACGCGCGCCACTCGGCCACGGTATACCTATGCGGAGCCTTGCTCCGATCCTTGGTGTCCCGCACCAGGATCATCCCGTTAGCCTCACCGACTTCGACGCACTCGCTACCGCCGTTTGAGCTGTATGACGCCTTGCGCCACTTCAAATCTGTGTCTTCCATGTCTCCTCCGCCGTTCGTATAAGGTCTAGCGATTCGGCACGCGGGAGGGCTGACCCGAGTATCCGTTCATATGCTCGAATTGCTTTGCTCACCAGATCAGTTGTTGTGCTCGTCACGTCTTCCAGCGCGCTGAGGCACACCGTGGTCGTGTTGTCTCGTGTTGCCATGTAGAACGCGCCCCAGAGTCCTACATTCGTACCGTCTGCGGTCACGTGCAACGCGATACGAGGGCGTTCCGCCATGCTCACCAAGTGTGCGCATTGGTCCGCCATGGTCGCTGCTGACCCGATCATCCTATGCAAGACGTGCTGGTCGATGATCACGCTGACGTATGCGCGCCCAATGACATCCTGGCGCTCAAGGCGTGCCGAGACTAGCTCGTCTAGTTCCTGTGGGGTGTAGGACTCGACCGAGAGTACGGCACGCATATATTCCGCTGTCTGCAATGGTCCTGGCACTAGGAGCGGTGACCAGCAGCGCACGGTGTCTGCCTCGGCTTCTGCCGTCAGGTACGGCATGAACCACTCGGGTGTTCCCGAGCGTGCGCGCTGCGCCAAGTCGGTCAGCTTGTCCAGCGGCGCACCCGTCGCTCCCGCCCACGCAGCCAGTAGCGCGTCACTAGGTACCGGGTGAGCGGGATTCTCTGCCTTGCTTACCACGGGGCGAGACACGTTCAGCTTGCGCGCAAGCGCCCCGTGCGACTCATAGCCAGCATCCAAGCGGGCCTGACGGAGGATATCGGCTAGCTGTTCTCTGGGAGTTGCCACGGTGCGCACCTCTCGTTACCGGGTTCGTCGCTGGTCAGGAACCGTGTAACTACTGTCTGATTATCTCCCTGGCCTGCCATGGTGACTATACGGATCACGAACCAGGCGGTAATTACCTCGTCCTCCGAGCACGGACGAGGGGTTGCGGGCACAACCCTCGGTTCGCGGTCGAGCTGCCGGACAAAGATCACGACGAAGGGAGGGGACCGACCCATGCAGGCAAACGAGCCATCGCACGCGGTCATCGAATACGCACACGGCAAGGTCACCGTACCCATACGCACCGATGACCATACGGACGCCTACCTGCTCAGCGAAGTATCCACTCCCGATCTTGAACGTAGGCGGCGCGACCTCCGTGCACAGACCGGTTTTGCCATGGGGAAACCGCTCGCACTAAAGCAGATCATGCGCCAACTGGAAGCGATAAACGCGGAAATCGACCGGCGCATCGTGCTCGCCGTCGTAGAAGGCCGGTCGTTATGCCAGTCGGTGGTAAGTGGGACATGTCACCCGAGGCACAGGCCATTGCGCTGCGGAACGCATTCCCTAATTACCATGTAACGCTCACTGAGTGGCCGTCCATCACCACGTGGCCAGAGGCCAGACCACGCTTCGAACTGGTCACCGTAGATGACAGCAATCCGTGGTGCCTGATCTCATCCGATGCGCGGGAAATCTGGAACGAACTGAAAGGAGCGGGAAAATGCCTAACTTGTCAGACCTTAGCACCGATGAACTAGGCACCGCTGAGGCCGCGTGCGAGGTTCTGTTCGACCTGCACCAGCGCCACGAAATCCTTGATGGTGAGCTGTCGGTCAAACTCGACACGCTGCTCAACGACATCCGGATGACACAGGAAGATCAGCAGAAGAAGCGGCGGCAGCGGGTAGCGGACACTGCGAAGCGTACCGCGAACCCGAACGAGAACGAGAACGAGATACGGCAGTAAAAGGACGAAACTAATGAAGGTCATAGAGCCCAATGCAGAGAGCAGGCTACTCACGCCTGCCGAGGTTGCCGCCATGTTCCGCGTTGATCCGAAGACCGTAACGCGGTGGGCGAAGGCCGGGAAGCTGACCAGTATCCGCACGCTCGGGGGTCACCGCAGGTATGCCGGGAATGAGGTCGATGCGCTGATCCGCGAATCGCAGTCAGGCAACTAGTAAGGAGGTACCCGCATGTCCATGCCCCCCGGTCCCGAGACCGACGACGACAACGAGCCCGAACCGGAACCCATCCACAGCGACGATGACGATTGCCAGCCCTGGGATGGGTCCAGGTGAGTCTCGGGGATCTGTCACAGGAGGAACTGGTCCGCGCTGAGGCGTCGGCGGATCGGCTGCTTGCGCTGCATGAACGGCTTGAGATCCTCGACCGTGAGCTGGCGGTGAAGCTGAGCGCGTTCCTGGCCGGCGTGCACGCGCTGGAAGACCGCCGCCAGAACGAATGTGACGCCGGTTCCGCGTTGCCGCCTCATGGTCCCGATCCGTCCGCGCGACCGGGCACCGGCAGCGGGGACCAGCCCCCCGCCGCGTTACGTCATCGGAGGGGATGACGAAGCGGAGGGACGGCAACCCTGGCATCTGATGTACCCGCATGGGCCACCGCCCGGGGAAACGGTGCCAGGGTTGCCTCATGTGCGCGGGCGAAAGTAACCGGTGGCACCGTTGGGGCGTTCCCCTATGCTGGCTGGGCGTGAATGTCAGGGGGGTAGCGGGTCGCTGACGTAGGTGCCCCGGCCGTGCACGGTCACGATGAGGCCACGCTCACGCAGAAGCGCTGTCATGCGCCGGATCGTGTCGTAGGACACGCCTAGATTGCTGGCTAGCTCGCGTTCTGGCGTAAGTCGTGAGCCTGGTGCTAGCTCGCCGGATCTGATGAGTGCGGTCAGGTAGTCGGCTGCGCGCACGTAGACGGGGGTGGGGCTGTCGGCCGTGAAGTCGGGCATGTCGGGCACGGGGGTTCATGGTAGAGCCTGGCTAACCTGCGTGGATGCTTGCCAAGCTAGGCAGAGCTATGTCAAGCTTGATCGTAACGGAATGCTCATAGGTTAGGACTTAGCGCGACATGCCCATGGATCTCATGACCGCTGGTGAGCTTCAGCGGGTGCAGAACATCACAGAGGAACTGCTGAACCTGGACATCCTCACCGAGGACGAGCGCACGTGCTTGCAAGGGCTTGACCAGCGCATGGATCAAGCGGTCAAAGAGCGGCTACTCAGGTTTATCTGATCAGAGCTCCCGCTTGCCTTGCGTTGCTCGTCAAGTGACCGTGTTCGGGCAGGGCAAGCGGGGTGGAGGGTTCCCTAGCCCGATTCCGGGTTTTGCGTGACAACGTGCGGCAGCACGCAAGACACCGCTTCTCCAGTCGGGCTAGGGACATACTCCCAACAGCGAGCAACCGACGCAACCAGAATCAGCCCCTGATGCGGCTCGCGGGAGGGAGAGGGGGGCGGTCCCGGTGTCCGTATAGAGCCTGGCACCGGGGCTGTTTCCCCCGAAACGGCAACCCCCCGGGTCTACGACACTTCAGTGCCGCGAGACCCGAGGGGTTGTCCCACGCGACGAGCGTCTGGTGTATCCCCCATCTCTTACGCGGCATTTTTGCCATTGGCTCCTGCCCTGTTACGGCAGCTGTAGTTCGTTTTGATCGTGGGATTGCAAGTGCGCCCCGCCGCACCTCAAGTTCGCAATCTGCCACCGGGAGTCCGTGGGGTGCGGCTATGACAGCCGTACCCCACGGACGACGTATCAGCTTCCCGCGATGCCGTCGCACTCGTCGGCGGGAAAGCCGGAGAGCTGGTATTGGAACGGGCCGCCTTCATTGCCGCCTATGATCGTCTGCGGTCCGTAGTCGCCGGTCACCGGCACGCCCTCTGCGCCTTGGACGATCTCGACTGCCTTCGTGGTGTCCGGCCCGTACTCGCCATCGACTGCGAGCTGGAAATGGTAGCGGATGCCGTAGCAGTTATTCAGGTCTATCTGCAGCCGCTCCACCGGCACCAGCCCGGCAACGTTGCTGGGTAGGAGGTCGCAACCCCACTTGCTGGGGGTAGCGTTACCGACGGTCGGGACGCGGACCTGGACGCCGACGCCGCTGGCTGTAACGAGGCTCGTGCCGCCACAAATGGGTACGCTGGCCGACGCGGCTGACGCCGACGTCGGCAGGAACGCGGTCGCGGTAGCGACGGCTACCGCTGTCACGGCCAAGAATGGGCGGATTAGTGTCACGGCTGATGATCTCCCATCTTACGGTGGTGCTCGGCTACATTTGCCTGGCCATTCACCAACATCGCGCAAAGTAATTAATCCGCTATTGATTCGGTATTGATTACATCCGACGACGGAAGTTAATGACCGTGGGGTTGTTGGCAGGGACACGGCAAAATCGCGTTCATGCAACCTGAAGCAGCGTTAGCGTTCGCTGCGGATCGCGGGGCATGGTGACGGTTGGCCGCAGCGATGTTGGCGTGGCCGTCCAGGCGCAGGATGCTAATGGCCAGGCTGCGGAGCGTTGCCATGACCGGGGGAGCATTACCGTCCTGACTAGGGATTTGTCTTCTGGTAGGTCCTGTTAGGGCCTTGGGCTATGCGTTTGCTTCTTGGGGGTCCTGTAATAATTCTGGAACTCACGTGGAAAAACAGTATTAGGCTTAGCGCAGTTACCCACTGGCGATGAAATAGATTAATAGCAGCCAATGCGGGAGGTATCGTGCAGAAAGAATCGGCAGCCTTTGCGCGTATCAGGTACATTCCACTATGCATGCCGCCACGTGCTCTCATAAGTTCAAGTGATGACCGATAAGTCAGCACACTTTCATATGCGCAGAGCGCGAAGCCGATTAAAGCTCCCAAAGTGACGTACGTGCCGAGTGTATTTATGATGGTGACTTCGTCCGGAACCGAACCCCATGATAGCGAAAGCAAGCCAACGAGAGTTGCCCAAAGTGAAAAAAGGCCAATACGGGAAAGCGCTACGGCAATCAGGTTATCAACGGCCTTATCGTCGCGGAATTTCTCACCAAGGCTCATCGCCCGAATCTGAGCGGCCAGGAGCGCCCTAGCGAATAGCCATGTGCTGATGACGCCTACCAGTAGGGTTGCCCTTGACAGCCACCGCGGACCCCCAGGATTGACAAAAGGGTGGATCAATTGCTGATCATCCAGTAGGACGAAGCTAATCATTGCGAAAATAACAATATAGGGCATCGGTCGTCGATGGAACCTCCGATGCGTTGGGCTGCTATCTGGCGAGTCTGGAACTTTCGGCCGTTTTGTCTTCTCTGATTGAGAAGCCCGAGAAAAATTCTGACCGTTAGATTTCGATCGGTTTCTGCTAGACCGACTCTTTGACCTACTCATTGGAACCTAACATTTCCCGCTGCTGCAAGCCGACGCACAAACGCTTCTCTTTGGGAAGCTGTAAAATATAAGTAGCGACTACGACTTGCCCATAATGACCTTACGGTCACAGATTACACCGTAGAGGCCCTTCGGGTTGGCTTGTCGAGTGGATCGAGCGGCAGATGGGATGATTTATAGGTGGCGTGCGGGGCAGAGTCGGGGTTGACCAGCAGTTCAGAGGCTCACTAGCGCTCCCCCGAGATCCGTGGTTCAAGACAAGCAGCCGCCCTCCAATGCTCCGATTAAACAACCCGTCAAGGTCCAACCGGTTGTAGCGACAGACGCAACTGACTAGACGGCACCTAGCCTGCACGCTAGCCTATGTTTAGAGGAAGCATCCGCCCAGCCAGTAGTCGTAGATCCGGGCCTGATGCGCGACGGTTGGATCGAAACGGACAGCCTTGCCGACGTCGGCGTCATCTGCCCCGTTTCGCCTCACATCACACAGCGTACCCAACAGCGGGTTTCGGGGGCATTGATGCGTTGACCGACGGCATCCGGGTAACTAGATGCCCGTGGCGAGACAGTCGAGGTTGCGGCGCAGCAACGTTACCGGGCCCGGCATCAGCAGGATCCGGGTCGGCCGGGGGTTCCGGTATCTGGGTCCGGACGGCGAGCCGCCTACCGCCGGGGACCTGGCCCGGATCAAGGCTCTCGTGATACCGCCGGCCTGGCGGGATGTGTGGATCTGCCCGTGGCCGCACGGCCACATCCAGGCCGTGGGGGTGGACGCGGCGGGCCGCAAGCAGTACTTGTACCACGCGCGATGGCGCGAGAAGCGCGACAAGGAGAAGCACGATCACGTGCTCGATTTCGCCGCCAAGCTGCCCGACGTGCGGAAGATTGTCCTGGCCGAGCTGGACACCACCGTCCGCGGCCGCCAGGCGCTGCGCAGGCAGCGGGTTCTCGCCGCCGCCGTACGCCTGCTCGACCTGGGTTTCTTCCGGGTCGGCGGCGAGCAGTACGCCGAGGAGCATGGCACGTTCGGGCTCGCTACGCTGCGCCGCGAACACGTCAGCTTCGCCCGCGGCGAACTCACCTTCTGCTATCCGGCGAAGGGCGGTTATGAGCGCGTCCAGGCCATCGCCGACCCGCAGGTGATCCGCGTTATCCGGTCGCTGCGCTCCCGCCAGGACGACGATGACAGTTTGCTCGCCTACTGGCGCGACGGCGCCTGGCAGCGGGTGCACAGCTCGGACATCAACCTGTACCTGAAGGAGCTGACCGATCTGGACGTCAGCGCCAAGGATTTCCGCACCTGGCACGCCACCGTTCTGGCCGCGGTCGGCCTCGCGGTGTCCCCGGTGGCCCGCCGGTCGCCGAGCAGCCGCAAGCGCGCCGTGGCGCGGGTGGTCAGGGAGGTCGCCGATTACCTCGGCAACACCCCGGCGGTGTGCCGCTCGTCCTATATCGATCCGCGCGTCATCGAGCGCTACGACCGCGGCGACACGATCGCCGCCGACCTCGACCGTCTCGGCGAAGCCGCCCCGGGTTCCCTCGCCACCCACGGCGCCGTCGAAGAAGCCGTCCTCCGCCTCCTGCGCTCTTTACCCTCCGCGCCAAGGCCTCGCTGCGCTCGGCCGGCTTGGGGCCACGGCGGGAACCGACGCCCCTCCGGGACGTCGACCGCCGCGGCGCTCACTTCCGCTCGCTCTTTACCCTCCGCGTCCCTCAGAGCCTGCTTGAGAACTCGATTCTGACGGCACCGATGGTGCCAACGGCACGCTCGAATCGGACAAATTGCCTTGGAGGGCGGCACCGATGGCGCCATCGGTGTGCTCGCGGTGGCCGCTTCATCTGACCGAGCGGGGCTTCCAAACAGGTTCTCAGACTTTCAGGGCGCGCAGGCGAGTGCACGTGGAGGCTATTCGTTCGTCGGTGGCGGTCAGGGCAAAGCGGACGTGCTGTTTCCCGTTGGGGCCGTAGAGTTCGCCGGGGGCGGCCAGGATGCCTTCGGCGGCGAGAAGTTCCGCGGCGGACCAGCAGTCATGTCCGGGTAGCGAGGCCCACAGGTACAGACCCGCCTCGGAGTGGTCGATGGTCCAGCCGGACTCGGCCAGCGCGGCCCACAGCACCGAGCGCCGTGCCGCGTACCGGTCGCGCTGCTCGGCCGCGTGCGCGTCGTCGTTCAATGCGGCGGTCATCGCGGCCTGGACCGGGCCGGGCATGATCAGGCCGGCGTGCTTGCGTATCTCCAGCAGCGACGCCACGAGCGCCGGGTCCCCGGTGACGAAGCCCGCCCGGTAGCCCGCCAGGTTGGACCGCTTGGACAAGGAATGGACCGCCAGCAGGCCGTCGGACGAACCGCCGCACACCGAAGGGTGCAGTATCGACAGCGGGGAGCTTTCCCAGCCCAGCGTGATGTAGCACTCGTCGGACGCGACCACGCAGCCGCGCGCTCGCGCCCAGTCGACGACCTTGCGCAGATGATCGACCGGCAGCACCCGCCCCGTCGGGTTGGACGGCGAGTTCACCCACACCAACCCGACGCGAGCCGGACCGGCGGCCAGCAGGCTGTCCGAGGCCAGCGCGGTTGCACCGGCCAGCCGCGCACCGGCGTCATACGTCGGGTACGCGATCGCCGGATGCATGACCACGTCGCCCGGCCCGAGCCCCAGCATCGTCGGCAGCCACGCGACGAACTCCTTGGTGCCGATCACGGGCAGCACGTCATCGGCCGCGACGCTGACGCCGCAATCGCGCGCCAGCCATCCCGAAGCAGCCGCGCGCAGCTCCCCGGTACCCCGCGTCGCCGGATAACCGGGCCAGTCCGACGCCGCGGCCAGTGCGGCCCGGACCACGTCAGCCACCGGGTCCACGGGCGTCCCCATAGAGAGATCCACCAGTCCGTTCGTGTGAAGGCTGGCCTTCTCTTTAAGCGGAGCGACACGGTCCCAGGTGAAGGACGGGAGCCGGGCTGCGAGCGTCATTCCTCCGTGGCTTGCGGCGGAAGGGCCGCCACCACCGCGTGGTCCTTGCCGATCGGGCCCGTCTTCGACGCACCGCCCGGCGAGCCGAGATCACTGAAGAACTCGACGTTGACCTTGTAGTAGTCCTTCCATTGGTCGGGCACGTCGTCTTCGTAGTAGATCGCTTCGACCGGGCAGACCGGCTCACAAGCACCGCAGTCAACGCACTCGTCCGGGTGGATATACAGCATCCTGTCGCCCTCGTAGATGCAGTCCACGGGGCATTCCTCGATGCATGCCTTATCAAGCACATCAACGCAGGGCTGCGCGATGATGTAGGTCACTGGTGAACTCCTGTCTTCGTCCTTGCTATCCACAGTATGGCGGTTCGAGGCTTGGCCAGCGACAATCTAGCTCGCGACGATACCGGTCTGTGGCGTCCCCTTGGGGTTCGCGTCCCGTTGCCAGCCCATACTGCCATCTGCGGCTTTCCACGCATAACCGGCGTAGCGCACTTCACTGATCTGGTACTCCTCAGCATGGGTGACGAGCCAGCTCGCCGCTGCCCAGCCCGCCCCTTTGGGCACATGGGACAGCGTGACGTTGCTCACTCGAACCGCCACCCCGTTCCGCTCGGGCGACCCGAACGTCTCCTGCAGTGCCTGCCGCGCCCGGGTGGCATCCGCGCGCTGCTTCGCGGCTGGGGTGTACCAGCAGGTGACGGCGTGCGGCGGCTGACCGGTCAGGTCACCGGACAGGAGCGTGGCCACGTATTCGTTCTCCGCGTAGGCCGATCCGTCCGCGCTGCGCTGTACATCCTGGGCGGCCTGATCGACCGGGATCTTGGTATAGCGGGGGACCTGGACCAGCGCGGCGAAGAACTTGGTCGTCGCGTAGACGGGATTCTGCAGGTCGGCGGCAGTGCCCCAGCCCTGTGAGGGCCGCTGCTGGAACACGCCGACCGAGTCGCGGTCACCGTAGGGCAGGTTCTCCAGGTCCGATTCCTGCAAGGCGGTGGCGAGCGCTATGGTGACCGCCCGCCGGGGCAGCTGGTGCCGGGCCGCGACACCGGCGATGATGGCGGCGATGCCTGCCTGCCCGACCTCGAGCGAGACCGCCTGCGTCCCGGTGCCGGCCTGGCAGGCCGGCGCGGGGGGCGGCGTGGCGGTGACACGCTCGAGGGCACGGTAGGCCGCGTAACCGACGATGGCGAGCAGCACCGTCAGCGCGATGGCGACGGTGGCGGCACGCCGGGCGCGGTACGGCACACCAAACGGTACCTGTCCCGGGCCTGGCCGTGTGTCCGATAAGCTCCGGCTCCATGAGCGAGTCTGTTGTCACGTCGCCGCTTCCGGCGGTGATCGATGAGCTGTGGGAACACCGGGCCGAGCTGTCGTCGTCGGACGCGACGGCGCGTGAGGCTGTGGTCGGCGCGGTGGACGCGATCGACGCGGGCTCGGCGCGGGTCGCGTGGGTGGATCCGGCCTCGGATGAGGTGCTCGTCGACGAGCGGGCCAAACGTGCGATCCTGCTGGCGTTCCGGGTCCTGCCGATGGCTCGCTCGCAGGTCGGCGACTTCCGCTATGACGACCGGGTGCCGCTGAAGACGCGACTCGACGGAGTGCGGGTGCTGCCCGGTGCGATCGCCCGCTGGGGGTCGTATGTGGCCCCCGGAGTGGTGCTGATGCCTTCGTTCGTCAACATCGGGTCGTACGTGGATTCCGGAACGATGGTGGACACGTGGGCGACGGTCGGGTCGGGGGCACAGATCGGGAAAAACGTGCATTTGTCGGGCGGGGTGGGGATCGGGGGCGTTCTGGAGCCGCCCAACGCCGTCCCGGTGGTCGTCGAGGACGAGGCGATGATCGGCTCGCGCTGCATGGTGGTGGGTGGCGCCAGGGTCCGGACCGGCGCGACGCTCGGCGCCGGCGCGATCTTGACCAGGACCACCCACGTCATCGACGTGGAGACCGGCGACGAACTGCCGCTCGGCGAGGCGCCGGCCTGGTCGGTGTGCGTGGGCGGAACCCGGACGCGGAAGTTCGCCGGTGGCGAGTTCGGCATGCCGTGCCTGCTGGTGCTGAAGCGGCTGCCGCCCGGAACCCGCCACGACAAGTCCGAGCTCAACGCCATCCTGCGCGACCACGGCCTGGACGCCTAACCCTGCTTGCGTCGGCTCGATCCCCGTCCCCACTGCGGGAACCCGACATTTCACGTTTTGCGCCCTGAACAACCGATGGTTCTCGAACTGGGTGCGGATTAAGACGGAACATTCGTGCTGGACGGAAATAAAGTGTACGAATACGACCGGTTTATTTCCGTCCAGCACGGAATTTCCACGCTATACAGAGGCGAAGGGCAAGGGCTGGGCTGGCCCGCGTCCGAGCCGGTGGCCCGAGTGGCCCCGAGCTGGCGGGCTCGATGGTGCCACGGCACGCTGAGGATCCTGGATCGCGCGGTAGTAGGCAGAAGGCCCTACCGTTGGTACACGATGAGCGTTAATTCAGAGCCGCACCGGCGGATCCGTCGCCAGGGACCCGTCACGCTGCGCGGCAAGCAGATACCGGCGACGACGACCGACCAGCGGCTGCTCGACCGGCGGGGGCCTGCCGATTGGGTTCACGCCGACCCGTGGCGGGTGCTGCGGATCCAGGCCGAGTTCGTGGAGGGGTTCGGCCTGCTGGCCGAGCTCGGACCCGCGGTCTCGGTTTTCGGCTCCGCCAGGACCCGGCCCGGCGCCGCGGAGTACGAGATGGCCGAGGGCATCGCGGCTGGCCTGGTCAGAGCCGGATACGCGATCATCACCGGCGGCGGTCCCGGCATCATGGAGGCGGCCAACAAGGGCACGGTCGCGGCGGGAGGTGTTTCGGTCGGGCTAGGGATAGAGCTGCCCAGGGAACAAGGTCTGAACGACTTCGTCGAGGTCGGGCTGGAGTTCCGTTACTTCTTCGTCCGGAAGACCATGTTCGTCAAGTACTCACAGGCGTTCGTGGTGATGCCCGGCGGTTTCGGCACCATGGACGAGCTGTTCGAGGCGCTGACCCTGGTAGAGACGAGCAAGATCACCCGCTTCCCGATCGTCCTGGTCGGCAGCGCCTACTGGTCCGGCCTGCTGTCCTGGCTGAAGGAGACGGTCCAGGTAGAAGGCAAGATCAGCGCCCCCGAGCTCGACCTCCTCACCATCGCCGACGACCCCGCCGAGGTAGTGGAGATCATCACAACGGCCCACGCCCACGACAGCATCACCGTTCCCCGGCCCGACGCGAACGGCAGCTGACTTTATGCGCAGGTTCTCTCGTTCATCTAGCAAATGCTGGATGAAATGCTAGATGCGAACCGCTGCGGCCGAACCATGCTGTCAGGTGGAGTGACGTGCAGGTTCGTTACTGTGGCATCTTCAAGCGGGCTGCCTGCTTGTCGAGGTTGCGGACTTGGACGGACCCGGGCCCGAAGGTGTCGGCGAGCAGAGGGCGGACGGACTGGAGTTCGGCTAGCGCTTCGTCGGGATAGCCATCGGCGGCTAGGAGCTGTGCGATGACGAAGCGGGTCTCGAGGATCTCGCGTGCCTCCTCTCCGCCTGCGGTCGCGTTGGCGTTCTGCACGTAGAAACGTAGCTGGGGAAGGGCCTTGCCGGGCTTGCCTGTTTCCGCGTAGGCATGGCCCGCGTGGTAGGCGCAGTCCAGGCAAGTGCCGCCGGTTCGGGTCCTTCAATCGTCAGGCAGGCAAGCCTTTTCTCCGAGCCAGCGGTTCGATGACGACAGTCCGGTACGGCGCGGCTAGCTGGCCGAGGTCATCGGGATCAGCGGTCTGCACGACTCCGCCGCCCGCTTCCACCGCCACCGCTACGGGATGGGCATCCGCGAATAGCGCGGAACTCACGCCCGCCTCGGCGAGCAGAGCCCCGATAAGGCGGGCCAGGCTGCGATCGGTATCACGGAGCAGCAGCCCATTCCCCGATTCCCGGGCCAACAGCGCATCCAGCGCCTGGTTGCGTCCGGCCCCCCGGTACAGCTCGGCCAGGGTTCCCGTCGCGATCGCGACCTCGCGGCGCAGCCGACGTGCCGCTTCCATGGCCCGCCGGACCTTACGTTCGGCCGGATGCCGCGGGTCAAGCAGTGCGCTCACCGCCTCGGTGTCGAGTACCAGCCGCATCAGCCGGCCCGCAGTTCGCCGTGGTCCTCGGCCATGCCACCGAGCAGGCGCATGTACCGCGCGATCTCTGCCTCGTCTTCGGACGTGTCAAGGCCGCCGCGTTCAGCGGCCAGGTGATCGAGCAGATCCTCCAGCGCTTGCTGCCGCTTGCGTCTGGCGAATTCCGCCCGCAAGACCGAGTTCACCTCGGCCGATAGCGTGGTACCGCCTTCAGCTTCCAGTGCCGCGACCAGATCCGCGTCGAGAGTGACCGAAACCTTCCGCTTCGCCAAGGATGTCATACCATTATCCTACCGTGGTCGCCCAACGGTCAGCTCGATTGTGACTGAGCATCCTGGCCTCATCCTGAGCCAGAACCACAACACGCCGCGCCTGCGCGCATCCTGGCCACAGCCAGCGCGACCCGCCGTCATAGCTACCGGCCTCTTTATCACGAACGGCTGTGGTCCCACTGGCCATGACCTTCCTCCATTCCGTCCGATCGACACCGTGAACTGTCACCGCCGTGCGTAGGACGGCCGCCACAGATTGTTGCGAAG
>JAFARZ010000214.1 GCA_019245115.1 Streptosporangiaceae bacterium
GCCTGTTAGACGGCGCAACCAGCCACGCCAGTAACACCGGATCGTGGCGCACACCCCCTAGGGGTATACGCCACGATCACGGATCCACCTCAAACTGCCGAAACGGGCACCACACCCCCGCACCCCGCACCCGCGTAACAGCCTCTACAGGGGGGAGGATGGCACATTCACCCCGCTGCTCATGACGTCTCGGTGTGCTTGAGTTCGGCCAGCAGCCCGCGGGTGACTGTTGGCACCCCCCTCATCGCGGCCGTCCGGGATGCCGAGCCTTTGCTCCCGGCGGCCGCGTTGACGTGCATCAGCAACGCGAGCCAGTATCCCTTCGGATCCGCGCAGGCGGGCAGCGGGTGCTGCGCGGCCCGGGCCAGCGCCGGCTGAGCCTTCTTGAGTGCGGTGCTGAGCGCCTGGGCGTCCGCGATCACGCTCGCCGAGCCGACGCTGGACAGCGTGACGACCAGTCCCTTTCCCGGTCCCTGCTGCCAGGTGTCATACCGCTGCTTGCAGACGGCCGGCGCGACCGTGGACGTTGGTGTCCCCGCCGAACCGGCCGCTGGGGTCGAATGGCCAGTTTGTGACCCAGAAGCGGCCCCCGCGGCGCCTGAGGTCGCTCCAGCGGCACCCCCGGCGGTGTTTCCGGCGGTGTTTCCGGCGGTCGAGGATGGCGATGAGCTAGTTGTGCACGCGGTCAGTGTGGCGATAATGGCACCCGCGACTGCGAAGGTAAGGCGTTTCATCAGGTACTCCGTTCTCATCGCCATATAGAGCGTTCATGCCGCGCGCCTGATACGGAGTGTGCTGGTACAGGGCGTGCTGGTACAGGGCGTGCTGGTACGGAGGGAGGTCAACCGCGCGGGACCAGATGCACCCACAGGTGCCAGCCCATGATCGATTCACCGGGCAGGCCGTGAACCGGGAGCGGCGGCGCGTGCATGAAGCGCTTGTACAGACGCGCCACCCGGAACGACGGGAAGTCCTGTTCCACCCGCGCGCGGTCGTAGACCAGGGCGTAGGGGTTGGCCGGCCCATCCGTGTTGTAGTGGGTGAACTCCTTCATCCGCAGGTAGCGGAACAGGCCGCGCTCCGCGGCGTTGCCCAGATGAGCGGACAGCTTCCCGCGTGTCGCGACGGATCTTCCCAGACCCGTCCTGGCCAGCGGGTAGGCGGCGAGCAGGGCAGCGCGGCGGATCAGGCCGATGGACACCAGGTAGTTCAGCGACCAGCGGGCGTACAGCATGATGACCAGTTCTCCGTCTGGGCGCAGCACCCGGCGGATCTCGCGCTGAGCCTGTCCGATCTCCGGCACATGATGCAGGACCCCGTGGCTGAACACCACGTCGAAGGTGTCATCAGCGAAGGGCAGGTCGAGAACGCTGCCCTGTCGAATCTCTTCGTAGGGCAGCTTCCGCAGCGTCAGCCGCGCCCGGACCCGCTCGACCGACTCGGCGGTGAGATCGACACCGGTCCACACGGCCCCGCGCCGTATCAGCCGCTCCGCGTCGGCGCCCTGACCCAATCCGATCTCCAGCACCCGTTTGCCGGCCACGTCGAGGGCATCGATGCACGCCGGCAGGTGGCGCTCATTCTGATAGCGAAAACGGTCGTAATCAGTAAAGAACTTCTCATAGTCATCGGCGAAGCGATCGTGGAGCCCGCCGACCTGAGCGTCACCGCACGCGTGGTCCTGCCAGAATCTCTGGACGGTCTGCTCATCCATTAAATCCACCCTGCTCTATTATGCGTTTGAAGGTCACTACTCTTGGCGTCCGTCACCCGCTCATGACGCTGCCCGCATCCTGCGCGTAAGGCTTTCCACGCCACGTAGACCAGTCGACGGCATTGCCTTGCTGCTGTACGACAAATTGCCATGGACCACGGTAGACGTTCGACTCGAAATGATTATTCTGATTGAACGTAATGCGATTTTCTATCACCGTGCCATGATAGGGAGACCAGGACCCCCACTGACTGAAGATGCCATTGAAGCCGCAGTACCTGGCCGGGGTGCAGTCCGCACCGATGCTGGCCGGATCAAGAGTGAAATCATTCCCGCTAACCAGCACGTTCTGCGTCTTCCACCGGCAGTCGCCGTAGTACGGCGCATGGGCGAGGTTGGCGGCGTCGCAGGAACCAGTGGTAACCATCTTGGGGTCGACCAGAGTGCATTCACCCGTCGACGTATTGGCAGGTGAGCCGCAGTACCTGTCGGCATTCTCCCACAGGACTACCCCGCTCCAGTTGTCAGTGAATGTATTATCCGTGATCGCGAGCGTGTTCCCATATGGGCCAGGAACCCGGCTGTCGGCACCTGACTCGGAAATGTAGACCGCGGGATCCGGAAATCCGCCGAGTCGCGGGCCGGCCACCAGGGCGTTGCGCACAAAAGTGTTCTTGGCCAGCCGCAGATTGTAACTGATCTCGTAGATGAATCCCTCGCCCAGATTCCCGGAAATGTAATTATTCTCAACGTCGAAGCCGCGGTTGTTGGTGTCCGCCCACAGGCCCGGTCCCAGATTGTCATGCACGTAGTTGCTGGTGATGACCGCGCCGTTGACACCCCAGAACTTCGCGCCACCGCTGCATCCGCACCCTGACTGCCGGGCCTCCCAGTTGTCGGCGTTGTTGCCGACGATCTCATTGTGATCGACCGTGATATCGGTGCCACCGCCCTGGAAACCGTACTCGCCGTTGTCTTTCAGGCAGGAATAGGCCAGGACGTTGCTGGAGCCGAGCATCACCCCGGCCCCCGCGTCACCCTGGAGTGTCACGTGGTCGATGCGCCAGCCAGTGCCTTCGTCATGGTTGACCACGCCCTGGCCGCCGTTGTCCCCGTGGGCGCCGAAATCCTGGATGGTCAGGTACCGGATCGTGACCTGACTGGCTTGCTGGGTGAAGGCATAGAGATTCTGGTGCTGACCGTCGAGGATCGCCCCGGGCGCCCCGATGAATGTGTCGCCGTGCGCCGGGATGATCTGGCTGTACTGGCCGGAACCAAGGGTGTGCCGACCGGGCGCGAACCAGTACGTCGTATCCGGCCGCATGCTCCAGTTGTGTGCGAGAACGCTGCCGCTGTCATCACCCGCCGGGATGACGACCGCCCCCGAGGGAGGCGATGCGGGGCCGCCACCGAGGATCCGGCTGTTGCCGCATACCCGTACCGGAGGCGATGCGGGGCCCGCGCCCGCTGAGGCCAGGCCGGGTGGGGCCGCGGCAGGAGTGGTCGAGGAGCCCGGCAACGCCAACGCGAGCCAGGTCGCCGCCCCGGCTGTCATCGCCGCGGCGGTGACGCAGATCGCCAGCCCGCGCCCCCTCATCGGAGCTGCCTGTCGCGCGCGGACGGCACCAGCAGGGATGCCGCCAAGGTGAGCTCGAGCAGGTACATCGAGGCGTCGGTGAACCCCACTTCGGTGAACGAAGCCACCAGGCAGTAGGTGACGAGAAACAGCGCCAGGGCGCGCTTGACGCCGCGCGGCTGGAAGTAAGCCGCTACCAGCAGGAAAACCAGCATGATCACGCATATAGCCACCCCAATGAGTCCCTGTTCCTGATAGGAAGCGAGCCAGTTGCTGTCGATCGCAAGCCCGTTGAACGAACTGTTTGACAGGCCGAACCCGAAGATCTCCTGGAACCTGTCCCGTGGGAAGGCCAGCAGCGGGCCCCAGACCTTGGTCCGGCCGGTGAGGTTGTACAGCTCTTGCGTACCTTCGCCCCGGGCCAGCCAGCTACTGAGAAAACTGGACAACGTCAAGATGGCGAGGGCGGCGAGGGCGCCCACGCCCATGAAGAATTTCCGCGCCCGCGCCTTGGCCACGATCAGGCTCAGCCCGGCGACGAGGATGCCGATGATCAGGCCGACCAGAGCGGTCCTGGTGTGCGTGAGCACGAGTACCACGACCGACGTCCCGCCGATCACGGCGGTGACCTTGCCGCGTAGCTGACCGCTGAGCCACAGCACCACCACCAGCCCGGCGGTGATCGCCGCGTAGTGTGCCACCTGGGTGGCGGGAATCGCCCAGATCACCCCGCCGAGCCGCCCTCCGCTGCGGGCCTTCCCGGGTGCTATGAACAGGCCCAGTACCACCGAGCCCAGGATCACCGAGAGCGATATCAGATGGGTGCGGACGAGGAGCAGGTCGCGTCGTCCCCACCATGGCGAGAGCAGCCAGAGCACAACGACGAACTCGGCCAGGCGGAATGTCCGGTACACCTGGCCGACATGCTGGGGTTGCAAGGTGGTGATGATCGCCTCTACGACGAGCAGGGTGACCAGGCACAGGAAGATGTTCGGGCGTACCACGAGCCGCCGGTTCACGGTCAGCGCCACTATCAGCGCCGCGGGAAGGGCGCCCTGGGTGATGGCCTTGCCCCCCGCCGACGGGACGTGGACCAGCGCTCCGTAGTAGGTCAAGCAATTGAGGATGAGCAGGGCCCAGGCCAGGCTCACCCGACGGCGAACGGCGCGTTCTCGCAGTAGCGCCGCTCGCGTCGCGCCCCGGACCTGGATTCGGCCGATCGAGGGCGCGGGAATGGTCGGGCGCGCCGGGGCACGCCCGCCGGTGAAGGCGCTCACCGAGCCAGGCGGTATATGAGGAACAAGCAGGTGATCCTGGTACAACGGGGCAACATGCTCGAACGGGCCCGCGAGCCAGGCGCCGTCGGCATCGCCTGTCCGGCGTTGTCCGCCCGCGCCGGCGAGCTCGCCCGCGCCGCCAGGCTCGCCCGCGCCGTCAAGCTCGCGCCCGCCGCCGGCGGACGGCCGCGCCGACGGCACCGCCATTACCGCTGACGCCCCCATCGCCGTCGACGCCGCGGTTACTGTCGGCACCGGTGGTGCCGCTATGCCGTAGAGGCGGAAGACCGGCAGCCGGAGGATCTTCGCGGCTCGCTCCGCGCCGAGCAGCGCCACAGCTTGCGGTGCGACCGCGAGCACGTAGATCAGGCCGCCGGCCATGCCGCCGAGGACGAGCTGCTCCAACGGCCTGGTGAACTGCGAAGCGGCACCTCGGGCGGCGGCGGCCGCCACCACCGCGGCCAGCAGCGGTGGGGCTATCGCCTTCCCCAGGGTGAACAGACGCACTCCGGTCGCGCGGCGCAAGACGAACACATAACACGGCAGCACAAGCGGCCCGATAATGGCTATGTGAGCGAAGGCGGCACCGACAATTCCATCACGATGAACACCGAAAGCCATGGCGGGAACCAGCGCACCGAGCCACAGCAGCTGCACCAGCAAGATGAGCCTGGCTCTACCTAGGCTCGTCAGCATATTTGCGAACAGGACACAGATGATCGAAATAGCCCCATAGAGGGAAAGGATCGAGAGCACCTCGGCCGAACGTGCCCATTTAGCGCCATACAATGTCAGTACCAGCGGACTCGCCAGTACCATGAGCATCGCGCACATGGGCATCAATATCAGAGATACCGCACGCAACGCGCTGGCCATCGACTTCTGCAATAGCGCAGAGTCGTGTTTTACCCGGGAGAACGCTGGCATCGCAACGTTGTTGATCACGGTACCGAGGAGGAGGCTCGGCGCGGACGCCACGGTGAAGGCCAGCACATAGGCGCCGAGCGCGACGGCGCCGATGAGATGGCCGACGAAGGCGTAGTCGACGTTGAGCAGCACGAAATTGATGAAGTTGGCACCCGCCATGGGCAAGCCGAACTTGCCGAGTACCGAAAGGGCGTCGCGACTGATGCCCGGCATGTAGATCTTCGGCACGGACATCGCCATCACACAGCCCATAAGGAACTGGGCGACGACTCTGGACCACGCGAAAGCCATCGCTCCGCTCCCCGACTTCGCGAGGACGAAGAGCAACGCCGTTGACGGGACTATGCTTATGACGTTGGCCAGGAAGAGCTTGTCCTGCTTGAAGTCTCTCGTGAGCTGAGCACCCGGTACCGCGAAGACACCGGAAATAAGCACCGTCAGCGCCATTATCCTGATCGGTTCGGCGCCATCCGTGGAACCGAGTGCTGCGGCGATTCGCTGAGCAGAAATTGCCATCGCGCTCGCGAATATCGCGCTCGTTGTCCATGAGACGGTGACCATGGTCGGAGCGATTTCTTCTATGTCCAGGTCAGCGCGTATCAAGCAGGACGCGATACCGAGTTCACCCAGGCTGGACACGATCGTGTACGCCGTCAGGGCCACGGTGAAGATCCCGAAATCGCGAGGCGAGAGGATGTGTGCGACTACCGCCGTTATGCCGATGTTCGCGAAACGTAGGACCAGCGTGCTCAGAGCGCTCCAGAGAGTACCCCGGCGCACGCTCCTGGAAAGCGACGGGGCATCCTCCAGGGAGGGTCGCCTGAAACCGGATGCCTGGCTGGATGGAGGCGCCGGCGTCGTGGACATCGCGATCAGCTTTCGGGCAGGGCGGCGCAGCGGCTCGTCACACAGTGATTGGTCACACGGTGGCTCGTCACATCGACCATGACGGTACCGCAGCATGCCAGATCGTGGAACCCTCGCAACCGCCCGTGAAGTAGCGGACGCACGTCATCTCCTCCGATACCCGCACCTCCCTCGGGACCCGCCTCTTAGATGAGCACCGAGGGCAGGGCCATGATACGAACGGCTACGCGGTGTTCGCGCCGGTAGTCACCGCGCCGGGCTTCGTCATCGGCTGCCGGTGTATCAGCCAGGCAGGTGAACGCTCTTGTAGACGTGAGATGCAACGATGGCGAATCGTCGCTGGCGTGCGCCGGGCGGTTCCTGAGCGAGTTCCCCTCGCGGTGAATCCATCCGGTGCCCGGGGGGGCGAGGCCGGTACCACTTCGGCCGGCACGATCCCCGTGAGCAAGGTCATCCTCGGCGAGGAAGAGACCCAGGGCGTGCTCGAAGTCCTGCGGTCCGGCATGCTCGCGCAGGGACGGAAGGTCGCTGAGCTCGAGGATGAGTTCGCGGCCGCACATGGCGTCGCGCATGCGATCGCGGTCAGTAACGGCACTGTCGCGCTTACCGCGGCGCTGAGGGGACTGGGCATCGGGCCCGGCGACGAAGTGATAACGACGCCGTTCAGCTTCAATGCCACACTGAACGCGATCCTGGAGGTCGGGGCCACCGCCAGATTCGCCGATGTGCGGGACGACTTCACCATCGACCCCGACGCGGTGGCCGCGTCGGTCAACCACCGCACAGCGGCACTGCTGCCGGTGCACCTGTACGGTCTGCCGGCCAACATGGCGGCGATCGCGGACCTAGCCGAGCGCCACGGCCTGGCTATCGTCGAGGACGCCGCGCAAGCGCACGGTGCGACATGCGCTGGGCGCAGCGTCGGCGGCTACGGCGTCGGCGCCTTCTCGCTGTACGGGACCAAGAACATTACCTGCGGGGAAGGCGGCATCGTAGTCACCGATGACGATGAAACAGCCAGCAAGGTCCGCCTGCTGCGCAATCAGGGGATGCGGGCCAGATACGACTATGAGATACCCGGCTACAACTGGCGGCTCACTGACCTTCAGGCCGCGATCGCGGTCCCCCAGGTACGCCGGCTGAAAGACATAATCGCCGCGCGTGCCGCGAACGCGGCCCGTCTCACCGCGGGCCTGGCCGACGCGCCTGGGCTGGTGCTTCCCGCCACCCCGGCGGACCGTACTCACGTCTGGCATCAGTACACCGTGCGGATCAGGCACCAAGCACCGGTCGGGCGCCGGGAGTTCTGCGCCGGCCTGGAGCGGGCCGGTGTCGGCTACGGCATCTACTACCCGAAGCTCATGCACGACTACGCCTGTTACGCGGACAACCCGCAGGTGATCGTCGCAGACACACCCAATGCTCGCGCTATGACCGGTCAAGTGGTTTCGCTGCCGGTGCATCCCGGCCTGAGTCAGGCCGACCTGGAACGAATCGTGGTGGCATCCCTGGAGGCGATCGGTGGTTAGGCTCGGCATCGTTGGCGCTGGAATCATGGGGAGCAACCACGCACGGGTCGTCCGTTCGATCCCCCAGGCCGAGGTCTGCGTCGTGGTGGATCCTGACGCGGAAAAGGGACAGCGGCTAGCCGATCACATCGATGCCGGCTACCAGCCCCGGCTGGAAGCGCTGCCCGGACAGGTGGACGCCGCCATCATCGCCACGCCTACCGAGACACATGCCGAGATCGCGGTAACCCTCATGGAGAGCGGCGTCGACGTCCTCATCGAGAAGCCCATCGCTGTCACCGTGGAGGAAGCGAAGGATCTGGTAGCCGTTTCGCAGCGGCACGAGCGGATCCTCATGATCGGCCATGTGGAACGCTTCAATCCAGCCGTCATGGAACTCAGGCGCCATGTCGACGACCTTATCCACATCGACGTCCGGCGCATCGGCCCCTTCACGTCCCGGATCAAGACCGATGTCGTCCTCGACCTCATGATCCATGACGTGGACCTGGTCAATGCCCTCGCGGCCAGCGAGCTGATGACGATTTCCTCGCTGACCCGGCGGGTGTCCACCGGGACCGAGGACATGGCGACCTCGGTCCTGACGTACGCCAACCGGGTGTCCGCCACCCTCACCGCCAGCCGGATAAGTCACACAAAGCAGCGACAGGTCGAACTGACCCAGCGGGACAACGTCATAGTCGCCGATCTGCTCCGCCAGCAAGTGACCATTCACCGGCTAGAACACGCCGAGTTCGTCGATGACCAGGGTGCCCGGTACCGGCAAAGCGGAGTTATCGAGATCCCCTACCTCGAGCACCAGGGTGAACCGCTTCTCCTGGAGTTGCGGCACTTCATCGACTGTGTTATGAAACGGGCCCAGCCGATCGTGGGCGGCCAGGAGGGCCTTTCCGCCCTCGCGACCGCTCTCCGCATCCGAGATGAGGCAGTACGCCTTGGGTAATCACGCCTGGGGTGATCGCCCCGAGCCGATCAATCTGGGTCAGCCGACCTTCGGCGAGGAGGAACTGGCCGCGGTGGCCGCGGTCCTGGACTCAGGCTGGGTGGCAGGGCAGGGCCCCGTCGGCCGCGCGTTCGAACAGCGATTCGCGCGGCTCTGCGGCACCACCGCGGCGCTTGCGCTGAGCAACTGCACCGCCGCGCTCCACCTCGGGGTCATCGGACTTGGCGCCGCGAAGGGCGACGAGGTCATCGTCGCCGACTACACCTTTCCCGCCACCGGGCACGCCGTGCGATTCGCGGGCGCCGAGCCGGTCTTCGCCGACGTCCGTCCGGATATCTGGACCGTGGACCCGGCGGCGGTCGAGGCGGCGATAACTCCAGGCACGGTCGGCATCATCGCGGTGGACGCGTTCGGGCAGCCCGCCGACTACCGGGAACTGCGGGAGATCGCCGGCCGGCACGGCCTGTGGCTGCTCGAAGACGCCGCCTGCGCGGCTGGAGCAACCTATCAGGGGCGGCCGGCCGGCAGCCTGGCCGACGCGGCATGCTTTTCCTTCCACGGCCGGAAGGGAATCACCTGCGGGGAAGGCGGCGCCCTCACCAGCGACAACCCGGAACTGCTCGAGCGGGCTCGCAAGCTGCACTTCTTCGGTATCGAGAGCGCGTTCAACCGGACGGGTTCCACTGATCTCCCCGTCCCGGTCTTCGATGAACTGGGGTGGAACTACAAGATGTCAGAGATCGCCGCGGCCGTCGTGTCCGCACAGCTCGAGAAGCTACCCGCACTTGTGGCCGCACGGCGGCACGTGGCCGGACGGTATGCCGAACTGCTCTCGGGAGCCGACGAATTCGCGCTGCCGGCGGAACTTCCTGACCGGACGACGGTGTGGCAGTCCTACGTCCTGACTCTCGCGCCGCAGGTCGACCGCGGGCACATGGCCACGGAACTACGGGCCCGTGGCATTCAATGCACGATCGGGACGTACGCGTCACATCTTCAACCCGTTTACGGAAGCCGAGATGAATGTCCCGTGTCCGCGGACCTGTTCCGGCGGCACCTGGCCATTCCCATGCACGCCAACCTGACCGACTCGCAGGTGGAGACCGTGGCCAAGGCGGTGCGCGAGGTGGTGCGGCAGGCAAGTTGAGGTGCGTTCCCCACGGCCCCCGTTCGCCCGTTCCGTCGTTTGACCCAACGCTCCAGGAGTGACGAGGAATGACTCACCCGAAGACCGTATTCTTTACCGGCGGTGCCGGATTCATCGGAATGCATGTCATTCCGATGTTGCTTGAGCGTGGATACAACATCCGCATCTTCGACAACATGTTCCGTGGTGACCGCGACCGCGTCGCCGAACTGGTCTCCACTGGGCGAGTGGAACTCATCGACCAGGACGTCAGATACGGCGCTGCCGTGCACCAGGCCATGAAGGGCTGCGAATCGGTTATCCACTTCGCGGCCCTCAGCATCAACAAGAGCCAGGCTGACCCGTACGAGAGCATGGACGTGAACACGATAGGCGGCCACAACGTGTTCGCCGCCGCGGCCGATCATGGTGTGCGCCGGGTGGTTCTCGCCTCGAGCGCGTCCGTCTACGGCGATCCCGAGAAGATCCCGATGCACGAAGACGACCCACTGCGCCCGCTGACGCCGTATTGCATCAGCAAACGAGCCAGCGAAGATCTGCTGGCGTACTACCAGCGTCGGGCCGGGCTTTCCTGGATCGCGCTGCGGTTCTTCAACGTCTACGGCGAGGGCCAGAAGACCACCGCGTACTACACGTCGGTCATCAACCACTTCATCGCCCGGCTCTTGAACGGCGACCCGCCAGTCATAGACGGCAAGGGCGAGCAGTCGATGGATTTCGTCCATGTCCAGGATGTCGCCCGCGCGACGGTCCTGGCCCTGGAAAGCGACCAGGCGAACATGCCGGTCAACGTGGGCACCGGTATCGACACATCGGTGGCCGAGCTGGCCCGTATTCTCATCGATGCCGTGGGGGTCGGTGTCGAGCCTCAGTTCAACCCGCGTGACGTACTGGTGTCGCGGCGCGCCGCCGATATCACCAGGGCACGCGAGGTGCTGGGCTTCGAGGCCGCGATAGCGGTCGAGGAAGGCATGACCAAGCTCGTGAAGTGGTCAATGACGTGACACCGGCGACCGCCGAAGGCCCAGGCCAATCCCGCACCGCGGCAGAGCACGGCTTCGCCGAGAACCCGTATAACCCGCACGCATGGATCATCGGTGATCCGCGGATCGGGCCGGGGACGTGGATAGGCGCGTTCACGGTGATCGACGGCTCCGGCGGCCTGACCATCGGAGCGGGCTGCGACATCAGTTGCGGTGCGCAGATCTATACGCATTCGTCGATGCGCCGCTGTGTGTCCGGGCATCGATATGGCAATGTCGAGCGACGAGCCACCAAAATCGGCGACCGGGTATTCATCGGCGCCAACGCGGTGGTGAACATGGGCGTCTCCATCGGCGATGAAGCGGTCGTCGCCGCCGGCGCGGTGGTGACCCGGAACGTGCCAGCCCGCGCGGTCGTCGCCGGTATTCCCGCCAAGCCGATCGGCCGGGTCGTCATAGCCGCCGATGAAGTCCACATCGAACCGCTCACGTCCGGAAGGTCCGCCTGACGATGACCACGGTCAGCGTTGTCATCCCCTGCTACAACTACGGCCATTATCTAGAGGACACGATCACCAGCGTCCTTGACGAGCAAAAGGGCGTCGACGTCCGGGTACTGATCATCGACGATGCCTCGCCGGATGGCAGCGCCGAGGTGGCCAGGAAGATCGCGGCGCGGGATTCTCGCGTCGAAGTGATCGCCCATGCCACCAACAAGGGGCATATCGCCACCTACAACGAGGGCCTGCTCGAATGGGCCGACGGGGACTACACCGTCCTGATTTCAGCCGATGACCGGTTCACCCCCGGAGCGCTGGGCCGCGCCCGGGACCTGCTCGACGCCCGCCCCGACGTCGGATTTGTCTATGGCCACCCATTGTGGTTCAAGAACGGCGCACCACTGCCGAAGGCTCGTACCGAGCCTCAGGGATGGTCGGTCTGGCCCGGTCACTGGTGGCTCGAGCGCCGGTTCCATTCGATACACAACCTCATTTCCACGCAGACGGTGGTAGTGCGCACTTCGCTGCAGAGGCGCGTGGGCGGGTATGACCCGCAGCTGCCTCATGCCGGGGACATGGAAATGTGGATGCGATTGGCCGCGAACGCGGATGTGGGCTACCTGCGCGGGGTGGACCAGGCCTACTACCGGATACACGGACAGAACATGTACATGTCCTACAACCCGCTCATGGATCTGAGCCAGCGGCGGCTGGCCTACCAGACCGTGCTCGACCGATATGGCGGGGAGTTGCCTGACGCCGAGCGCCTGTCTGCCCTCGTCCACCGCAAGCTGGGCCGGGAGGCATTGTGGTTCGCCGCCCGCGCATACGATCGCAGGCGCACCCCTGGCACGCCCATCGACGATCTGGTGGCCTTCGCCTTCGACTGCTGGCCGGAAGTGAGCCGGCTGCCGCTCTACAGCACCTTGCGGCTGCGCAGGCGCATCGGGCCGCGGGTGATGCCTTACCTGCAGCCTTTCGTGCTGTCCGCGTTCGTTCACGAGGCTGTACTGTGGCGCCGCCGCCAGTCCTGGCGCCTCCGAGGCTGCTGAGCCGCATCCGCCACGGCACCCACCCCGGCACTGGCACCCACCCCGACGCCCCGGACGCAGAACATTCATCATAAATCGGGCATCCCACTATTGCTTCGGGCCTATTTCCGGCGACCTTGCGGTTGCCCTGTATGGACCTTGGGTGGTGAGTGGGTCTGGGTGTGAATGGCGGCAGGCCCCGGCCGGGTGGTGGCGGGGCCTGCGGGCTGGTGTGGTGCGGGGTTTAGTGGTGGTGCTGTCCGGCGGCGTGGCGGATGGCG
>JAFARZ010000277.1 GCA_019245115.1 Streptosporangiaceae bacterium
CGGATCTCCTCACCACGAGGCGGATATGGCACCGCCGATGCTTCTACGTCTCACTCAAGCCCGGATAGCCCCCACATCACGGCAGGGCTCCACCACACCCCGCCAGCCTCCACCACACCCACCCCAAAAGTGCGAAACACCAGTGGAAGAAAGGGCGCCGGAAACCGACACCCAACATTCCACAAGACGCCCAAGCTTCCAGCCAGCCGCCCTCCGCCGCCCACATAAATAGGGCGAATCATGAAATGTCGGGTTGGGGGTGGCGATAAGGGCCCGGAGACGAGGGCGGCAGCCGGGACGAGGGCGGCGGCCGGGACGGAGGAGCAGCGGGCGGGGTCAGCCGGGACGGACGGGACGGACGGGACGGACGGGGGTCAGCCGGGGCGAGGCGCTTGGGCTGGACGGGGTTAGCGCTGGACGGCGGTTACGGGGGCGGCGGTGCCCCGCTGGCGTTCGAAGACGCGGACAATTTCCTCGACGGGCAGGCCCTTGGTCTCGGGCAGGAACCAGTAGATGAAGGCGATGGCGGCCACGCACAGGCCGGCGAAGCACACCATGACCCCGGCCAGGCTGATGGCGTTCTGCCACACCGGGAACACCTCGATCAGCGCGAAGTTGGCCAGCCAGTCGATCATGGCGGCAAACGCGGCGGCCTGGCCGCGGACCGCGGTGGGGAACACCTCGCCCTGGAGGGTCCAGCCAGTGCCGCCGACACCGACCGCGAAGGAGGCGATGAAGAAGTCCAGGCCGATCATGATGACGGCCAGCCGCCAGTTCCCGGCCGGGACGACAACAAGGCCGAGGGCCGCCACCAGCGCGAAGACGATCATGCCGGTGTATCCGCCGATGGCCAGCTTGCGGCGGCCGAACTTGTCGATCCACCGGAATCCCAGGTAGGTGGAGGCCACGTTCACCGATGTCATGATCGCGGTGACCTCGACGCCGGCCACAGTGGTGTTCACCAGGGTGGCGTGGGCGCCGGAGAAGATCGGGCCGAGCAGGTGCGGGCCGTAGTACAGCGGCACGTTGATGCCGGTGATCTGCTGGAAGATGAAGAACACCGAGACCACGGCCAGGGCCCGGATCACGCCCGGTGTCCAAGCACGGCGGCGCTGCGCGCGGTCGCCGCGCTCGACCCGTTCGATCGTCGCAGCGGCCTGTCGCACCTCGTCTTCCGACACATCGCCCGCGCCCAGCGTGGCCATGGCCTTGCGCACCTGGTCATACTTGCCGTGCCGGAGCAGCCACCGTGGCGACTCGGGCATCTGGGTTCGCAGCGCCAGCCCGATCAGCGCCGGGACGGCGCCCAGGCCGAGCACCAGCCGCCAGCCCGACGACGCGGCGCTGCCCGGCCACGCGCTGAAGATGATCAGCGCGACGAGGTAGGCGACCAGGATGCCCACGGTGATCATCCACTGCTGGAGCATGGTCAGCGACCCGCGCCGGTCCTTCGGCGCGTACTCGGCGATGTAAGCAGTGGCGATGGCGGAGTCCGCCCCGATGGCCAGCCCGATCAGCGTCCGCGCCGCGAGCAGCATCCCGGCGTCCACCGTGACCGCCGACAAGATCGCGCCCAGCGCGTAAATCCCCGCGTCGATGACCAGCAGCGTCTTACGGCCGAACCGGTCGGCGGCCGGGCCACCCAGGATCGCCCCCGCCGCCGCGCCCAGCGACGCCCCCGACACCAGGTAGCCCTGGGCCAGACCGTGCAGGTTGTAGGGCACGAAGTTCAGCGCCGACCCGATGTTGGAGGTGTCATAGCCGAACAGGAAACCGCCGAGCGTCGCCAGCAACGTCAGCTGCCAGTAGAACGCGGACGGTGGCCGGTCATCCAGCGTGGCGAGAACGCTTCTCGTCCCGGCAGGCTGCGTCATAGCAGTGACTGCTGCCCCGGTTTTCGCATTCAACACATGCCTTGGAGATAATCTCGGCGTATGGCGATAACCGGGACCGCGCGGACCAAGGAGACAGCGGCCGCACCCGCCGGCCCCGCCCGCGAGCCCATGCTGATGTACCTGGTCAAGCAGGTTGAACTGGCCATCCGATCGCATCTGGACGACATGTTCCGGCCCATCGGGCTGACCGCGTTGCAGTACACCGCGCTCACCGTGCTGGAACGCCATGCCGACATGTCATCGGCGCAGCTCGCCAGGCATTCGTTCGTCACCGCCCAGTCGATGGCCGACATGATCACCGCCTTGGAGGGGCGCGGCCTGATCGAACGCCACCGCGACCGGGCGGACCGGCGGCGGCTGGTGGTCGCGCTGACCGCCGAAGGGCGCGACCTCCTCGACCGCTTTCGCGACGAGGTCAGCGCGCTGGAGGCGCGCATGGTGACCGGCCTCACCCAGGACGAGATCTCCAGCCTGCGCCGCAGCCTGCACCAATGCCACGCCAACCTCGCGGCGCAATGAGGATCCCCCAGAGGGGGCACCACCGCCGTTCGTGTGAAGGATCTTGAATTTCCCCTTGTCTCCAGCGGATCACCCAGAGGCGGGCGGCGATCCTGACTGACGGCAACGACATCCCATTGCCGTCAACGATGAGGGGACCGTCCGATGTTTTCCGTCATGCACAACGCTCGCCGGGTGGCCGCGGTCACCGTCGCGTCAGGGCTCTTCGCCGCCGGGGCGATGGCGCTCGGCACGCCGGCCGCCAGCGCGAGCACCGCGACCAGCTACAGCTTTGCCACCTTGGACAACGCCCATGACCCGACGTTCAACCAGCTGCTGGGCATCAACGACCACGACGTGATCGCCGGGTACTTCGGCTCCGGCGCCGCGGGCCATCCCAACAAGGGTTACCTGCTACTGCCGGACTACGGCCAGGGCCGGTATGTCAACGAGAACTTCCCCGGCTCCGCACAGACCCAGGTGACCGGCCTGAACAACAGCGGGGTCACCGTCGGGTTCTGGTCGAGCATGAACAACGCCAACCAGGTGAACGACAATCACGGCTTCGTCGAGTTCCGCGGCCACTTCCGCACCGCCGACTTCCCGGCCGGCTCCCCGGCCAGCCCGCCGGTCGACCAGTTGCTCGGCGTCAACGACGGCGGCATCGCGGCGGGCTTCTACACCGACGCGAACGGCATCAACCACGGCTACGAGTACAACATCGTGCGCAACAGCTACAAGTCCGTGACCGACCCGCAGGCCCCCGGCGCCAGCCTTACCGCGGCCGCCATCAACGGCGCCGGCGACGTGGCCGGCTTCTACACCAACCCGGCCAGCGGGAACACCGACGGGTTCCTGCTGACCAGCCGGCACCACTTCATCGACCTGGCCGTCCCGGGCGCGGCGTCGACCACGGCGCTCGGCGTCAACGGCCGCGACGAGGTCGTGGGCGTCTACGCGACGGCCGCGGGCGCCATGCACGGCTTCACCTGGACCCCGGAGCACGGCTTCAGCACCGTCGATGACCCGAACGGCGCCGGCACCACCACCATCAACGGTGTCAACGACCGCGGCCAGGTCGTCGGCTTCTACGTCGACGGCGCCGGCAACACCGACGGCTTCCTCGCCAGCCCGCACCAGCCCTGACCCGCCTGGGATCCTGGGATCCTGACCCGGTCTCCGCCTCGGCCTCGCGGCCCGAGGCGGGACCGGGTCAGTAGTAATAGGGGAAGCGCGACCAGTCCGGCGGGCGGCGTTCGAGGAAGGCGTCGCGGCCTTCGGCGGCTTCGTCGGTCATGTAGGCCAGCCGGGTGGCCTCGGTGGAGAACACCTGCTGGCCGACCAGCCCGTCGTCGATGAGGTTGAACGCGAACTTCAGCATCCGCTGGGACGTCGGGCTCTTGGCGTTGATCTTGGCCGCCCACTCCAGCGCGGTGCGCTCCAGGTCCTCGTGCGGCACCACCGCGTTGACCATGCCCATCCGGTGCGCGGCCTCGGCGTCGTAGGTGTCGCCGAGGAAGAAGATCTCGCGGGCGAACTTCTGGCCGACCTGGCGGGCCAGGTAGGCCGAGCCGAACCCGCCGTCGAAGCTCCCGACGTCGGCGTCGGTCTGCTTGAACCGGGCGTGCTCGCGGCTGGCCAGGGTCAGGTCGCAGACCACGTGGAGGCTGTGCCCGCCGCCGGCCGCCCAGCCCGGGACGACGGCTATGACCACCTTGGGCATGAAGCGGATCAGCCGGTGCACCTCCATGATGTGCAGGCGCCCGGCGCGGGCGGGATCGATGGTCTGCGCCGTCTCGCCCTCGGCGTAGCGGTAACCGTCACGGCCGCGGATGCGCTGGTCGCCGCCGGAGCAGAAGGCCCAGCCACCATCCTTCGCCGACGGGCCGTTGCCGGTAACCAGCACGCAGCCCACGTCGGGTGTTACTCGTGCATGGTCCAGCGCCAGGTAGAGCTCGTCGACCGTATGCGGGCGGAAGGCGTTCCTGACCTCGGGCCGGTTGAAGGCCACCCGGACTGTCCCCTGCTCCACTCCCTCCTCCACGGCGCGGTGATACGTGATGTCGGTGAAGGCGAACCCGTCCACGGGACGCCACCGCTCGGGATCGAAGATCGCAGAAATCATGGCCCTCATTGTGGCCGACTCTGTTGCGTCGCCAGCCGCCGGGCGCGGCGGGGCGGGACGCGGGTGCGGCGCGGGTGCGGCGCGGCGGTTGTCCCCTCCCACCTACGGGTGACGAGTGGCCCGAATCGGCGATCGAAGGGGTGCGGCCGGGTAGGGAGATACATAAGGAAGTGATATAAATAACTTATGGATATGATGGCGGGGCCGTGGGCTTCGGGGGTGGCGGAGGATGCTTCGGAGCTGGCCCAGGAGGTGGCGGCTGGGCTGGAACGGCTGTTCGGGCTGTTCCGGTGGCTGAGCCCGCCGAGCGGGCTGTCGCTGACGGCGGCCGCGACGCTGTCGACCCTGGAGCGGTCCGGCCCGTCCCGGCTCACGTGGCTCGCCGAGCGGGAGGGCGTGACCCAGCCGGCCATGACGCAGCTCATCGCCCGGCTACAGGACGCCGACCTGGTCAGCCGGACCAGCGATCCCGACGACGGCCGGGCCGTCCAGGTCCGCATCACGGCCGAAGGCAAGGCCATGCTGGCACACCGCCGGGCGGTACGAGCCGAGCGGCTGGCGGGCCTGCTTGACCGGCTCACCGCGGCCGACCGGGCCGCGCTGGCCGCGGCACTGCCGGTGATCGACGCGCTTACCAGCGCATCCCCAGAGACAACAGTCAAGGATGGAGCAACCAGATGAGCGGCACGTCCGCGAACCCGTTCAGGCAGCCGAAGGCCGTCTTCGCCGTCGCGTTCGCCTGCGTCGTGTCGTTCATGGGGATAGGGCTGGTGGATCCCATCCTCCCGGCCATCTCCCACGAGCTGCACGCCTCGCCCAGCGAGGTGACACTGCTGTTCACCAGCTACCTGGTGGTCACCGCGGTGGCGATGCTGATCACCAATTGGGTTTCCAGCCGGCTGGGCGCCAAGCGCACGCTGATCGCCGGCCTGGCACTGATCGTGGTGTTCAGCGCGCTGGCCGGGGCCTCCCCCACCATCAACGGCATCATCGGGTTCCGAGCGGGCTGGGGCGTGGGCAACGCCCTGTTCATCGCGACCTCGCTGGCTGTGATAGTCGCCTCGGCCAGCGGCGGCTTCGCGGGCGCTATCGTGCTGTACGAGACCGCCCTTGGCGTGGGCATCGCGATGGGCCCGCTGCTGGGCGGAGTGCTGGGCGAGATCAGCTGGCGTGGTCCGTTCTACGGGGTGGCCGCCCTGATGGCCATCGCGCTGATCGCCACCGTGACGCTGGTCGAGCGCACCCCGAAGCCGCCGCACAAGACCGGCCTATCCGCGCCGCTGCGCGCGCTGCGTCATCGCGGCCTGCTCACCATGTCGCTGACCGCGCTGTGTTACAACTGGGGCTTTTTCACCGTGCTGGGGTACGCGCCGTTCCCGATGGGGCTGAGCCCGATCAAGCTTGGCCTCGTCTTCACTGGCTGGGGCATGCTGGTCGCGATCTTCGCCGTGTTCGGCGCGCCGTGGCTCCAGGGGCGTTACGGCATCGCCCGCACCATGTACGGCAACCTGGCCGCCTTCGCCGTCGTCGTCCTGGTCATCGCGATCTGGACGACGGACCGCTCGGTGCTCATCCCGGCCGTCATCTTGTCAGGCATATTCATCGGGGTGAACAACACGATCACCACGCAGGCGGTGATGACCGTCGCACCGGTCGAGCGACCGGTCGCTTCGGCCGCCTACAGCTTCGTCCGCTTCATCGGCGGCGGGCTGGCGCCGTACGCGGCGGGGCGGCTGGTCGTGGCGGCCAATATCCACGTCCCGTTCTTCATCGCCGCGGGCGCGATCGCGCTCGGCATCGTGATCCTCACCACCGCGCACCGCCTGCTCGGCGACGCCGAACGCGTCCAAGCCGAGCAGGTCACCGCCACCGCGGCGGCCACCGCGCAAGCCACCGCGGAGTCCACCGCGCAGGCCGCCGCATAAGCGGCCCGGCCCGGGTGGTCGCATAAGCGGCCCGGCCCGGGGTGGTCGCATAAGCGGCCGGCCCGGGCCCCTCGCAGCCGGCGGAGACGTTGTACTACGCTTCGTAGTATGAACCTGCTTGCGGCGAGCGCCAGCGGCGGGGTAGTTCCGGCTCGTGCCCAGATGGCGACGACGCTCGGGTTCCACATCATCCTGGCCTGCCTGGGCATCGCGTTTCCGACCATCGTGCTGCTGGCCGAGTACGTCGGGCTGAGGAGGCGGGACGAGACGGCGCTGGTGCTGGCGCGGCGCTGGTCCCAGGTCATGGGAGTGCTGGTCGCCGTCGGTGCGGTGACCGGCACGGTGCTGTCGTTCGAGATGGGCCTGCTGTGGCCCGGCCTGATGCGTCAGTACGGCGCCGTGCTCGGATTCCCGTTCGGTGTGGAGGGAGTGTTCTTCTTCCTCGAAGCCATCTTCACCGCCATCTACCTGTACGGGTGGCGGCGGCTGAGCGGCTGGGCGCACTGGTGGAGCGGCGTGCCGATCGCGCTGAGCGGCATCTTCGGCGCGATGTCGGTGATCGCGGTCAACTCGTGGATGAACCAGCCAGGCGGGTTCACCCAGAGCGGCGGCCGGATTACCTCCGTCAATGCGTGGCAGGTGTACTTCAACCACGCTGCCAGCTACGAGATGCCGCACATGATCCTGGCCGCCTACATGGTCAGCGGCTTTACCGTGGCGGCGGTGTACGCGGTCGGCATCCTGCGCGGGCGGCGTGACCGCTACCACTACGCGGGGTTCGCCCTCGGGTTCGTCCCGGCGGCGATACTGACGCCGTTCCAGATCTTCGTCGGCGACACCGCGGCTCGCGCCATCGCGAGCGACCAGCCGGTGAAGTTCGCGTCCATGGAATACGTCGCGCAGACCTCCCGGCACGTCCCCGAATGGCTGGGCGGGGTCTACGTCAACGGCCGCATCTACGGCGGGGTAAAGATCCCGTACCTGGATTCGCTGCTGGTCGGGTTCGGGCCGGGCACCCAGGTCACCGGGTGGGATACCGTACCGCCCGCGGACCGGCCGCCGGTGGTGTGGCTGCTCCACCTGTGCTTCGATGTCATGGTCGGGCTGGGGTTCCTGCTGCTGCTGGCCGGACTGTGGGCGCTGATCGTGTGGTGGCGCCGGCACCGCCTGCCACGGCCGCGGTTGTTCTGGTGGCTGGGCGCGGTCAGCGGGCTGGCCGCCATCGTCGCCATGGAATGCGGCTGGGTGGTCACCGAGGTGGGCCGGCAGCCGTGGGTGGTCTACCAGTTGCAGACCACGGCCGAGGCGGCCACCACCAACGGCGGCGTGCTGACCAGCCTGAGCCTGATCCTCGTGCTGTACGCGGTGCTCGGCACCGCGACGATCGTGATCCTGCGGATGCTGGCCCGCCGCTGGCGGCGCGCCGAGGTCTCGGAGGCCGAGGTGCCCTATGGCCCGGCAGCGGGACCACTGAACCAGGTGGGGTCCTGATGGCGGCGGACACGGTAGGCGGCATCCTGCTGGCCGCGGTGACCTTGTACGCGGTCCTGGGCGGCGCGGATTTCGGCGCCGGGCTGTGGGACCTGCTGGCCGGCGGCGACCGGCGCGGCCGCGCCCCGCGCCAGCTCATCGACACCGCGATCACCCCGGTGTGGGAGGCAAACCACGTCTGGCTGGTCTTTATCCTGGTCATTTTCTGGACCGCGTTCCCGCAGGCGTTCGCGGCGGTGATGAACGCGGCCGCGCTGCCGCTGTGGCTCGCGCTGGCCGGGATAGTGCTGCGCGGGTCCGGGTTCGCGTTCCGCAAAGAGGTACACCGGCTGGATGTGCAGCGGATCCTCGGCGCGACGTTCGCCTTCTCCTCACTGGTCACCCCGTTCTTCATGGGCACGGTGATCGGCGCCATCGCGACCGGCGGAATACCCGCCGACGCCAGCCACGCGATACTGTCCGCCTGGACCAGCCCGACCGCGCTGCTGGCGGGCTTCCTCTTCGTCGGTGCCTGCGGCTACCTGGCCGCCGTGTACCTGGTGGGCGAGGCGGCGCGCGACGGGAACCGCCGCCTCGCGGCCTACTTCGCCCGCCGGGCTCAGGCGGCCGGCGTGATGGCCGGGGCGTTGTCCCTGGCCGCACTGGCCGAACTGCACACCTCGAACCGGTTTCTTTTCGACCGGCTGACCGGGCGGGCGCTGCCGCTGGTCGTCGCGGCCGGAGTGTGCGGTGTGGCCGTCGTGGTGCTGCTGGCCACCCCATTGACCGCCAGCCGACGCTGGGAGGGCACGATCCGGGCCATCGCCGCACTCGGCGTCGCCGCCGTCGTATGGGGACTGGGCGTGGCGCAGTATCCCGTGCTACTGCCCGGCACGTCTGTGACACTGGGCAACGCCGGCGCGCCGCACGCCACCCTGGTCGCATTGGTGGTGCTGTTCGTGGTCGTGTTGCTGCTCATCGGGCCGTCGTTCGGGCTGCTGTTCGCCTTGGCAGGCCGACGGCTGCTGCGCGCGGACGAAAGCGCGCCGCTGGGGGCCTCTCTCGGGGCCGGAGCAGCGGCGCCATCGACCCGTCGGGGACCGGGATCGGCTGGCCGGCAGCCGCCCATCCTCCGGGCAGCAGCGTTCACCCTGGCTGTCGCCGTGGCGCTGCTGCGTCGCCGACAGAATCACTGATTCTCGGGCATACTCAGCGTATGGAAGACCCCTTTGACTTCCAGGCCCTGCGGATCCAGCAGCCGAGGAAGTTGCTTCCCAACCGGGCCAACTACGAGATCTTCAGCGATGAGCGGCAGCTCGTGGCTATGGTCAACGAAGCCGACACGCACACCCGGCTGACGCTGCTCCGCCAGGCGATGCCAGACACCCGCGTGCTCACCGTGGCCACTCCGGCCGGTGCGCCGATCCTGACCTTTATCAAGCAGACCAGCGAGTGGATCACCGAGCTCCTCGATCCGGCCGAGAAACGGATCGGCGTAATCCGCACGGAGGGTTCCAGGCGCCACTACACGCTGCTCGACGAGCAGGACCAGAAGGTGGGCAAGGCGGAGGGCGACCTGGGGCTCAAGCATTTCACCGTGAAGACCCCGAAGGGCGAGAAGTTCGCGCTGGTGCGCAAGACCTTCGCCGGCTTCACCAAGGAAATCCTCACGCCTTCCGACCATTACAAGGTCGAGTTCATCGCCCCCGTTGCTCCCCAGGCCAGGACGATGACCGTCATGTTCCCTATCCTCCTGGACCTGACCCTGTACGGCCCGGTCTGAGCGCCGGTTCATATATAGGGGCGTACACCATGGAAAGTGAGCGTTCCGGAATAACGCGCGTTTCCGGCATGTCGGCTATGCCGTTTTCGCTAACATGCCGTGTGCGGCTGCTGAGCTACGCGTATTGGCGCATAGGGGGCATATTCACCAGCCATTTTGCGGAAGATGGGAGCCTCATGGAAAGAAAGGCGCCGAAAACCGGCACCCTTTCTTCCGCGCAGCCCTTTTCTTCCACGTCGTCCAGCGGGCCGCCCTGACATATCGTGAAATTTCGGGCGCGGGGCAGGCGCGGGCAGAGGCTGCAGCGGGGCCGGAGGGAGCGGGGGCCGGGCGCGGGGCAGGCGCGGGCAGAGGCTGCAGCGGGGCCGGAGGGGGGCGGGTTAGGTCCAGTGGCCGGATAGGGCGGGGCCTACCTGGTCGGCGTAGGTGTCGAACGCGGCCAGCATCGCCTCGACGCCGCCGACGCCATGGGTCTTCCACTCTCGGTTGGCCAGCGACACCAGGCCGCCGAAGACCGCGGCCAGGATCCACGGCCGCGGATCGGCCGGGTCGATGCCCTCGCGGTCCGCGAGCACGCGGACCATCTCGTTGTCGTTGTCGTGCAGGTACCTCAGGTGGGCCGCGAGCAGCGAAGGCGTCGATTCGATCAGCCTGATGATGGCCAGGACATCGGCGGTGTGGCCACCCTCACCGGGGGATACCACCCGAAGCGACTCGCGGAAGGCCCGGCGGAGCGCGGTCAGCGGATCCTCCTCGGGCGGCCGGGCGGCGAGCGCTCGCAGCAGCACACCGGTCATGTCCCGGATGAAGGACAGGGCCAGATCCTCCTTGCTCGCGAAATAACGGAAGAACGTCCGCTCTGACACGTCCACCGCATCGGTGATCTCGCGTACCGCCGTGTGGTCGTAGCCCTTCGCCTCGAACAACTCCATGGCGGCGCGGATCAGGGCACCCCGCGTCTGCTGCTTCTTCCGCTCCCGCCGGGGGGCTGCCACTTCTATCACGGCATCAAGCATACACGACAATCAATGTCATGTGACATAGGTCGCCATCTGGCACAGCTTGCAAACTGTCATTGACTGACATATTGTTGGAGCACCTCACAGTCGGAGAAGGAGAAGGGCGTGAACCAGACCGAAGCCGCCGCGGCCGGAGGCCCAGGCCAATTCAGCGCCGCGGCCGGAGGCCCAGGCCAATTCAGCGCCGCGGTCGCCAAGACCAGCACCACAGTCGCCAGTACCGGCACCGCGCGAAAGCCCAAGCGCGGCATGCGGGGCAACCCCGCGCTGACGCTGATCGCGGTCGCACTCGGCGTGATGATGGTCGGCATCGACGGCACGATCGTCGCGGTCGCCAACCCGGCCATCCAGTCCCACCTGCACGCGTCGCTGGCCGGCATCCAGTGGGTGACCAACGGCTACCTGCTGGCGCTGGCGGTCATGCTGATCACCATCGGCAAGATCGGCGACCGGTTCGGCCACAAGAAGGTGTTCCTCACGGGAATCGTCGGATTCGCCGCGACATCCGCCGCCGTCGGCCTGTCCGGGGACATCGCCAGCAGCATCGGCCTGGTCATCGCGTTCCGCGTGGCCCAGGGCGCGTTCGGCGCGATGCTCCAGCCGACCGCCCTCGCGCTGCTGCGCAAGAACTTCCCAGCCGAGAGGCTGAACGCGGCCCTGGGTATCTGGGGCGCGGTCATCGGCGCCTCCACCGCCGCCGGACCCATCGTCGGCGGCCTGCTCGTCCAGCATGTCAACTGGGAAGCCTGCTTCTACATCAACGTTCCGGTCGCGGCGATCGCCCTGCTCGTGGGCCTGGTGGTGCTCCGTGAGACCGACCCCTCCCCCGCCGCGAAGTCCTTCGACATTCCCGGCATCGCGCTGCTGACCGTGTTCCTGTTCGCCCTGGTATGGGCGCTGATCAAGGGCGCCGACTACGGCTGGGGCAGCACCCGGGAAATCGCGTTCTTCGCCGCCGCGGCCGCCGCTCTCGTCCTGTTCATAGTGCGCGAGTCCCGGACGAAGGAGCCACTGCTACCGCTGCGCCTGTTCCGCTCAGTGCCGCTGTCGGCCGGCGTGGTGCTGGTCCTCGCGCTGATGTTCGCGCTGTTCGGGGCCATGTTCTTCATGACCTTCTTCCTGGAGAACGTGCACGGCCTCGGTCCGGTCGCGGCCGGCGTGCGGCTGCTGCCGCTGACCGGCATGCTGATCGTCGGCTCCCCCCTGTCCGGCACGCTCATCAGCAAGTTCGGCGCCCGCATCCCGCTGGTGGCCGGAATGCTGCTGGCCGCGGTGGCGCTGTTCGGCCTGTCCCGGCTCAGCCTGACCTCGAGCCTCAGCGACACGATCGGATGGTTCGCCCTGCTCGGCCTGGGGCTCAGCCCGGTGATGGTCGGCGCGACCGACGTCATCGTCGGCAACGCCTCGGTGGAGCTGGCCGGTGTGGCCGGCGGCCTCCAGTCGACAGCCATGCAGGTCGGCGGCACGATCGGCACCGCGGTGCTGGGCGCGACCATGTCGGCCAAGATCGACTCCCTGCTGCCGGCCCGGTGGGCGGCCGCTCACCTGCCCGCGCTCGACCCGGCCCAGCTCGCCCAGGTCAAGAGCGCGACGTCGGTCGGGGTCGCGCCGGTGACCGCCAGCACGCCGCCGCAGGTCGCGGGGCTGATCACCAACGTCACACACACGACGTTCATCAGCGGAATGACCGCCGCCTTCGCCGTGGCCGCCATCGTCGCCTTGGCCGGCGCCGTCATCGCCGTGGCGGCCAAGCAGGGCCGGGCCACTGACGGCACCGCTGTGATTTAAGACCGACATATGGAACGGCGGTGGTACCAGCCCAGAGGTGGTACCACCGCCGTTCAGTTCAAAATTGCTGGTTACCAACATCAGCCTGGCCATCGGCGACCAGCCAGGTGAGTGCCTCGTGCAGGGCGTCGAGCGTGGTGAAGCGGGGCGCATAACCGAGGACTTCGCGGGCCCGGTCGATGCTGGCCGTGATGCCGCGGTTGGTGTGCTCGCGGGTTACGGCGGCGTGCTCGGCGCCCGCCTGGCGCTCGAATTCCGCCCATTCCACGAAGTCCAGCACCGGCTCGCGGCCGAACCACCGCGCCACGCCGGTCGCCAGCCCGCGCAGCGTCATGGCCTGCTCGGCGACCACGTGGAAGCTGGCCCCGATCGCGGCCGGCCGGGACAACGCCCGCTCGAAGGCCTGGGCCACGTCGTCGGCGTGCACGTGGTGCAGGACGCCGAGCCCGCTGTCGGGCAGGGCAAGGGGCTTGCCCAGGGCCAGGCTGGTCCAGGTGGCCGGATCCAGGTTGCCGGCCGGAGTGATGACCGGCCAGCCCGGCCCGGAGATGTGTCCGGGATGGAGCACCACCGATGGGACTCCGCCGGCCATTGTCTCGCGGTGCAGCAGGGCCTCGATCTCCGCCTTGCCGGTGCCGTAATCGCCGTAGGCGGTCCGGGGCTCGTCCTCGGTGACCGGCACCCGCAGCGCGGGACCGTGCACCCAGATCGTGCCGCAATGCAGCAGCAGCGGGCGGGACGGCCGCAGCGCGTCGACGAGCTGGCGCGCCGATTCCGCGGTGAAGCAGATGAGGTCGATGACCACATCGGGTCGCAGCGCCGCGATGCGGGGACCGAACGCGTTGGCGGCGTCCTCGGCGTCACGGTCGGCGGTGATCGTGGTGATGTCGTTCCATGCCGGGCTGGGCTGGTACGGATCGCGGGTGCCGCGGCTGACGGCGATGACCTCGTGGCCGGCGCGGACCAGCCTGGGGATCAGGTAGGTGCCGATGTGACCAGTGGCTCCGATGACGACGACTCGGCTCATCTCTGGAGATTAACCCCGTTTGGTGAACACCGCGTGGATGGTGATCGTGTTGTTCATCGACGCCATGCCCATCTGGTTCCAGGTCAGGCCGAAGTCGGCCCGGTTGACCTTGACGTCGGCGTCCAGCCAGGCCTCGTCGGCCCGATCACGGTCAGCGAACTGGCTTCGCGCCTGGGCCTGACGCTGCCCACGGTCAGCGGCGTGCTGGCCGATCTGGACCGGGCCGGGTTCGTCGAGCGTCACGCCGATCCGGCAGACCGGCGGCGGACCATCGTACAGATAACCCCGGCCCAGACCGCGGTGATAACCGAATGGCTGGACGGCGCGGCCAAGCCGCTGGCCCGCGTGCTTGACAAGCTGGCGCCCAGCGAGCAGGCGGCGTTCCTCAAGGCAATGGACCTGCTCGAAACCGAGCTACGCGGCCAGGGCGGTGTGCAGGGCGACTGCGGTCAGAAGTAACCGAGGTCGTGCGCGAGCCTCAGCGCGTCGGCCAGTTTGCTTTGTGCTGCTTCTGGTTCGCTGTCGTCCCAGGCCTGACATGCCTGTTCGGTCAGCGACTCGAGGCTGCCGGGGAGCCGCTGCTGCGAGGGGTCCAGCATCTGGCGGGCAGCGGCGACGGCCGCGGGTATGTCGCCAGACTCCAGGTGAAGGGCCACTAGCGGCCACAGGTAGACCCACCGGTGGAAGAAGAAACCGTGATTGGTGAATTCCCGGGATTCAGCGGCCAGGCCGGCCAGTTCGATCACGTCGCCGGGCCGCCCGTCCTGCCAGGCGAGCCAGGCGAGGCAGCCTCTTATCCGGGGCAGATGCCGGTCTTCGTTTGTGGCTTCCGCAACCGCCATGGCCTTGGCGGCGTGGGCGCGGACCGACTCGGTGTCATGCCGGTGCACCGCCACCATGGCCAGCTGGATCAGGCTTTCCAGGTGCAGGATGGTCTCGCCGATGCGTTCCCCCATGGACAGCGACGCCTCCGAATGTTCCCGGGCGCCGGCCAGGTCGCCGTGCAGCCACAGGACCCAGCCGACGAAGAACGTGGCGTAACCGACGTCCTTTTCCTCACCGCCCTGCTCGGCCGCCACCAGCGCCTTGCGGATATTGGCCAGATCCTCCTCGTCGACGCGGTAGCGGTGCTGGATCACGCGTGCCAAAGCCAGGACGTGATAGAAGCTGTGCTGCCTGATCAGGCTTCCCCTGGCGTCCAGGACGGAGCGGGCGGCCTCCAGCGTCGCCAGGGCCCGGTCCGGCTCGTGGCGCACCGCGTACAGGTCGGCGCGGCCGTCCACCATCATCTCGAGCCACTGGTCAACGGTCGCGTCGTCTTGGCCGGCCGGGTCGGCCGGCAGCAGCGCCGCGGCCGCGTCCAGCGCTTGTTCGGCGGCCTCGTACCGGTGCTCGGCCATCTCCAGGCGTCCCAGGCGGGTCAGCAGATGCGCTTTGCGGAGGGTGCCCGTTCCGCTGGCCAGGCGTAGCGCATCCTCGAAGGCTTCCCTGGCATCGGCGCGGCGTCCGGTGCGCCACAGCACGTTGGCCAGCTTGGCGCGCACGCCCACCGCGGTGTCGGTGGCCATGTCGCTGCTGGCCTGCTGCTCATCGGTGATGGCCAGGGCGGCGCGGTAGCAGGAGATGGCCTCGTCGTTGGCGAAAGCACCGGTGGCGTGGTCACCGGCGAGCTCCAGGTACCGCAGCGCCCGTTCCGTCTCCCCTGCCGCCGCGAAGTGCCGACCCAGCACCGCGTCGTCCGCATGGGGTGGCTGACGGTTGTCACTCGATCGAGCCTCCAGCGCCCACGCGGCCCGGCCGTGCAGCTGGCGGCGCTCGGCGCGCAGCAGCCCTTCGTAGGTTGCCTCCTGGATGAGGGCATGGCGGAAGCGGAACGTCGGCTCGGGCGCCCCGGGCACCTCGAGCAGCAGGTCCCTGGCCAGTAGTTCCTCGATGGTGTCAGGGCTGGTGCCGCCGAGGACGGCGGTCAGCAGCGAGAGGGGGAACTCGGCGCCGAGTACGGAGGCGACGCGGATCGCTTCCCGTGCGGGCGGGGTGAGGCGGTCCACCCGGGACCGGACCAGACGCTCGAGGACCTGGGGCACCTCCGGCACGGTCGCCTCGGTCGTCTCCCGCACGTGCCAGGTGTCCTGGTCCTGGTCGCGGACCAGCGCTTTCGTCTCTATGAGGGAGGACAAGCGCTCTTCGAGGAACAGCGGGTTGCCATCGGCGTTGGCCAGCACGGTGTCGAGAACCTCGCGCCCGGCGTTCTCCCCCACCAGTGACCTGGCCAGCTCGCGTTCGGCGTCGGCGGGCAGCGGGGCGAGGTCGATCCGGCGAGCGGTTATGACGGAGAGGTCGTCGCCTCCGCTCGGCCGGCTGGTGATCAGCACCAGCAGCCGGCGCCCCGGTGCCAGGGCGGCCAGCTCTGCAGTCAGCCGGAGCGACGTCGGATCGGCCCAGTGCAGGTCCTCCAGCGCCAGGACCGCCGGGCTCCTCGCCACCAGGCCGGTGATCAGCTCGCGCAGCGCCGCGAACGTGGCGCGCTGGAGTTCCTCCGGCCCCATCCGGCCCAGCGCCGCCCCCGGTGCCAGGCCCATCATGCGTGCCAGCGGCGAGAACAACAGGTCGGTGCTGCCCGTGAAGTTGCCGAGCGCGTGCTCCAGGGCGGGCCGGACCGCGTCCGGCTGATCGGGTGCCACCCCCAGCCAGCTGGCCAGCACCTGCTGATAGAGGCCGTAGGGAGTGGCGGACGCGTACGATGCGGAGCGTCCTTCCAGCCACAGCGGCAGCCTGCCGCCATGGCTGGAGGCCCAGGCCACGAACCGTCTGCGGCACTCCTGGACGAGGCGGGTCTTGCCGAGTCCTGGCTCGCCGGTAAGCAGCACGACCGAGCCGTGACCTGTGATGGTCTCACGCAGCGCGCCCTCGAGCAGGGCCAGCTCCTGCCCGCGCCCCACCAGCGGTCCGCGGCCGCCCAGCCTTAGCCGGCGGGCGCTCGCTCCGGGCTTTGGTTTCCCCAGGTAGGTGGCGGTCAGCGGGCCGGTATCCGGACCGGGGACCAGTTGCTCCGCCGCACCCCAGGTGAACAGGTGGCCGGTGACGGCGCGGGTCACCGGCCCCACCAGGATCGATCCGGGTGCCGCCGATGACTGGAGCGCCGCGGCCAGGCCGACCGCATCGCCCACCGCCCCGTACTCCACCTTGCCGCCCGCGCCGATGGGCCCGACCAGCGCCGGACCCGTCTCCACCCCGATCCGTAGCGCCACGGCCGGGACGGCCGCGGCGGCCGTTGCGGCCGCTGCGGTCGCTGCGGTCGCGAGCGCGCGGAAGGCGGCTCTCAGCGCCCGCTCAGGATCGTCTTCGTGTGCCTGGGGGGCTCCGAAGACGGCCTGAAGACCGCCGCCGGACACCGAGGTCACCGTGCCGCCGAACGCCTCCACCTCGGTGATCACCGCGGCCAGCGAACCGCTGACCATCTCCCGTACGGCTTCGAGCCCCAGCTTCCTGGCCAGCCCAACCTGCGCGGCGACCTCGGCGAACAGCACGGTGACCGTGCGGAGTTCCGACTTCGGCATCTCTGGTTCCGGCCTGAGGTGGTCCTTGGCCGGCTCCTCGAAAGATGCCGCGGCGTAGACCTCATCGAGCGACGGCGAGATCCGCAGCCCGAGCTCCCGTAGAGCCGCGCTACAGCGCTCGTAGGTGCGCGCGGCAAGCTGGCGGCGGTCGGTGGCGAAGTAGATCCGCACCAGGGCGCCGGCCGCCTCCTCGTTCGCTGGGTCGTGTTCGAAACAGGCCTCCCACGCCTCCCGCACCGCCTCCGGATCCGCCCGCCCCGCGCCCTTGGCCCGGTCGCGGGCCAGGGTCAGCCGTGCCTGGAGGCGGAGCGCCTCCAGGCGCTCCCGCGGCCGCACGGCCCAGTCGGCGTAGGGCTCGTCGGCCAGCAACTGCCGGGTTTCGGCGAGGGCTTTGACGAGCAGGTCGTCACGCTCCTTGCCGGGCCCGGTCGCCAGCGCGTCACGAAGCGCGGCTTCATGCGCTTCGGCGTCCACCTCGGCCGAAGGCGAGGCCCAGATGTGCACCAGGTCCGCTTCGAGCAATGTCGAGGCGGAACCGCCCAGAGGCGACAGCGCGGCCCGGGCCATCGACAACGCCTTGGAGACCGATCTGGCGGCGGTGCGCGGATCGAGGTCGGGAAACAGTTCCTCGCACACCAGGTCACGGCTGACCCGCCGGCCCGGGCTGACCAGGACAAGCTCGCACAGCCGCCGGGCGCTCGGCCGCGGCCACGCGCCGGTACTGCGGCCCCCTACGGTCACCGCGAACGGCCCGAGCAGCCTGACCTGCACCGTCTGCGCCACGCTTCCCATTGTCCCGCGTCGCCACACCGCGCGGAAACGCTTATCGCGGCCGGGAACACCGCGGGAACAGGGCGCTCCTACCTTTCCACTATCAGGCGTTGACGAGGACGCCGAGGACAGCACAGGAGATGAACACGATGAACACGGGTTACCTGATCCACCAGGCCGAGCGGACCCCGAGCTCCTGGGAGCAGCGGCAGATCGACATGACCAATGCCCAGATCGTCGCGTCGGCGGGACGGATCTGGCGGGCCCTCACCGCACCGGTGCGCGCCGTGCACCCGATATACAGGGACGGTGACCGAGTCCGCGTCCGGTATCACGTTCCGGCTCCTCGACGGGCCGACTGCGGCTGAGCACGTGGACGAACTGCGGGACCTGCACGCCGAGGTCTACGCCGATCCGCCGTACCGGCAAACAGCGGCGTTCGCGGAGCGCTTCCGGGTCCAGCGCCGCCAGCCGGGCTTCGTGCTCGCCGAAGCCCGCAGCGGCGACTACCTCGTAGGTTACGCGGCCGGGATGCCGCTGCGGCCGTCCACCTCATGGTGGCGTGAGCTGACCACTCCGCTGCCGGAGGACGACACCGCGGAGCATCCCGGCCGCACGTTCGCACTGACCGAGTTGCTGGTGCGCGCCGCATGGCGCCGGCAGGGCATCGGCCGGGGCCTACACGACCTCATCCTGGCCGGCCGGCTCGAGGAACGAGCCACGGCCGTGGTCCTGCCCAGCGCCTCCCCCGCCCAGCACGCCTTTCAGGCCTGGGGCTGGCGCAAGATCGCCCGCCGCCGCGAGCCAGACAACGCTTCCCCGGTATCCGACGTGCTCGTCCTCGGGCTCCCTATTGGGCGTGCGCGCTGGTGAGACCAGCGATGCGGAAGTTCGTCGCAATTGTTAGATAACACTCTTGTGCACCGCTGTTACTTGCAAGTAGCGTCCGAGCTACCCACGAGTAGCCTATTAAGGAGCGGAGCATGTTCCGATCGTCGCGAAAATCACCGAGAGTCCGCCTCGCCGCCATTGCCGTCGGCGCCGGCCTGCTCACCGCGGTCGGCCTGACCGCGACGGCCGGACCCGCGTCGGCGGACACCGTGCTCAACGTGCATTATGACCTGACTGGGACCGCGTTTATCAACAAGGCGAACACGACGGTCAACTTGGGCGCGGGTACGTTGTCTTCCGCCGTCGACCTGAACAACGGAGCGCTGATCTCCACGTTGTCCCTGCCACCCGGCACCATCTCGTTCCGGACATCCAAGGGCCTGCTGGTCACCGTGACCACTGCGATAATTCAGAACAGTCCGGCCAGCGGAGCCATCAACCTCAACACCGGCACCATCACCAGCACGGCGAACGTCACCCTGAAGGTCACTCACGTTACCGCCGCTGGCAGCAGCGTTCAGGTTGGCAGCAACTGCAAGACCAGCCCGTTCAACATCGACATCACGTCCGGGAAGGGTTTCTCGATCATCACGGGCGGCCCGCTGGAGGGCACCTTCACCATCCCGTCCTTCGGCGATTGCGAGTTCGGTACCCAGCTGCTCAACATCAACATCTCCGGGCCAGGCAACACGCTGAACCTGGCGCTCGGCGGCGTCCAGCTCGGCTGATCACGACCCAGCCGGCGGAAGCTCTCACTACCTGGTGAGAGCTTCCGCCGCCATCGGTGTCTCACCTTCCGTGGGCCGACGCAGCTGCTCCGGATACGCCTGGCAATGGGATGAATGGGCGTGCCGCCAGCAGTCCCAGCCACTACTTGACCGGTGCTCTGGATCTCGAGGTCTCGGGGCGGTGAACATGGAGATGACGAGATCGCCCAGCGAGGCCGACTGGCCTCGCTTTGCTTCGGGCCTGGGACGGCGGCAGCCAGATCCAGGCCCGGCTACGGGTCTCTTTGACATCTACGCTTATCGACTGGAAGGCTTCGGCATCGATCTGGCCCGGACAGTATGCGACTATCTCTCCATAGAGGTGATCGGAGACGATGAGGGCGAAGTCGCCCTCGTGCTGCGAGAACCTGGCCTTGAAAGCGGGCGCTTGCAGGAGCCGGAACAGGTGGTTGACATCAGATCCGCTGATGCCGTGCGAGTCTGCGTACACGTATCCTGCGTGGATGGCTATGCGCAACTGGATCCGCGCGTCATCAGCCAGGATCTTGTTGTACTCACTGAGCCCGGTCCTGAGGTGCATGACGAATGGATCTATCAACGTCTCGTCGCTCTCACCGGCTGGGATCAGAGCTAGAAGGCCGTCGCCCCTGTCCTCGTGATAGCAGGAATGCCAGCATATGCGGGCGGCCTCGCACGCCTCCTCAATGAGGGCGTACAGCGCTTCACGCGAAAAGAGTCCAGGGCTGGTCTGCGCGGCGAGGGCTGTCGCCGCGGCTACCGTGCCAGGGCGGCCGGATGTCAGTTGCATCACGAATGAGTGCCTCCGTGTACAGCGGGAGATACGCGGGCTGATTGCCCGGCAGAGATAAATGTGGCGTATCAGGTCATATCCGCGCGGTTCTTCCGTGATATCCGGACTGATCGGACCATCCGAACGATCAGGCGGAACAGCTCGGAACATTGCCGGACATCACGCCCCCGGCACCCCTTTCCAGACCGCCTATGCCTGGAACGACCCGTCCCCGCAGATTTGCGGAGGTGACTGCCGGACTAGCTGGCGTGCGAGCCGAACTGGCCGATGAAGGTTGCTAAGAACCTGTTTGGAGGCCCCGCCCGGTCAGATGAAGCGGCCGCCGCGAGCACACCGATGGCGCCATCGGTGCTGTCCTCCAAAGCAATTTGTCCGATTCGAGCGTGCCGATGGCACCATCGGTGCCGTCAGAATCGAGTTCCCGAGGAGGAACCACCGTTCGTTCGTTGTAAAAGGGGTTTTACGGGACGGTCACGGGCTGGATGACCACGGGGCCGCGGGTCGGGTCTAGTTCGGCGGCCTGGGAGACGTTGCCGGGGGTGAGGACGTCCACGGCCTTCGGCACGGTCGCGGGGCCGGCTTTGCAGATCGGCGAGGTTCCGCCGACGGCGCAGACACCGAAACTGAACGCACCGGGCGTCGCGGTGAAGGCTCGTGCCTGATCGGAACTGAAGCCGTCCTGGCCGGTCAGCACCACACTGAACCCCCAGCCGGAGCCGGGCGTGCCGAACTGAGCCTCGGGCAGCGCGATCGTGATCGTGCGATCGCTCTGCTGGGCCAGCACGAACGGCGTGCCCACCGACGTGCCGCTGGCGTTCACCCATACCGGCGCGGCGAACCCCTGGACTTCCAGGCGCTGGCTCCACGCGCCCGACGCCGAGATGCTGTAGTTGCGTGTCGCAAAGGCGGCCTGTGTGGAGGTCGACGAGGCACCCGGCACGTGCACGTACACGTCCAGTAGCTGCGCCCCGTCGGTCGCGCCGAACGTCGGGTCCAGGTTGGCCAGCGTGGTGCGCAGGTATGCGTACGTTCCGTCGCTGAGCACCTGGAACCGGGTCAGATCGAACGCGCCTTTGTGGAAGTCGGAGGCGGTCGGGTACTGATAGGTGCCCGGTCCGTTGTCGTCGCCGGCCGGGTCGGCCTGGTCCAGTACGGTGGTGCCGGTGCCTTCGTTGGTGATGGTGACCTGCGCATACCCGGTGCTCCGGCCGTTGCCGGCGGTGGCCGTGGCGGTGAGCACGTTGCTGCCGAAGCTGACCGGGACCGTCGCGGAGAAGGACCCGTCGGCTTTCGCGGTCGTGCTGCTTACTACGGCGGCTGCGCCGGTCGTGACGTCGGATGAGGCTATCGTCACCGCCGCGCCGGGGGTGGTCGTTCCGGTCACGGTGGTTGATGAGGAGGCCAGCGTGCCGCCGCTGGCCGGCGCGGTGATCTTCACGGGCAGTTCCGCCGGCGCCCCGTGGGTTATGTAGCGTGCGGTGGTGATGGCCGGGGTGTCGACGTTACGGCCGGCGCCCAGGGAGATGATCAGCCGCACTTCCTGCGCCTGAGCCCAGGTCAGCGGGGATGCCGAACCCGCCGCTTTGCCGTCGGTGAAGCCGATGGAGGCGGTGGCCGGGTCGCTGCCGAACGGCGAAGGCGGCAGGTCCGGATCCTCCCAGGCCTGCTCCGGCACCAGGCCGACCCCGGACGAGAAGTTGATGATTGCGCTTAGCAGCGAGGTTGCGCTTGCGGCGTTGCCGTCAGCGAGGTCGGACTCGGCCCGCTCCCCGGACAGGTTCGGCCACAGGTGCCCGGTGCCGGTGTCGGTCGGCGGCCACGGCGCTCCCTTGGTGGTGCAGGACGTCTGGCTCGGCTGGTAGCAGTCGCCGTATCCATCGGCGCTGCCTTCGGCGGCGGATGTGCCGTAGCGGTAGTAGCCGGTCCCGCTCGGGGTGTTCACCGAGATCTGCTTGTCGAGCACGGCCAGGGAGGCCTGCACATCCGGGTCGCTGATCGGCAGTTCGCCCAGTCTCGTAAGTTCCTGGAAGCCGCCGTCGATGACGGCCCGCTGATCCACGGTTGGCCCGCCGTTGCCGAGGCTGTAGCTGATCGCGGCGTTCGGGTCGCCGGTCTTGGACAGCCGGATGAAGTACCGGTTCCCGTCCGGGCCGGTCGTGGTGACCGTCCAGTTCTTGAT
>JAFARZ010000332.1 GCA_019245115.1 Streptosporangiaceae bacterium
GTGCCGGAAACCGGCGCCCTATCCTCCGCGAAGCCCTTTTCTTCCACGTCGTCCACCGCAGCTGCCGTCACATAACGGCCATATCAGGACAAAATCGGCACCCGCCACGACACGCCGCAGACTCGATTTGTTTTGGAACGCGCACAGAGTCCTACGTATCCACCGCAAGGCGTAAAACCACCGCACGAACCTGCGGATCCATGTCCGGCAAATGCGGATATGAGCGACAGGCGGAGCAACTGGCGGCGGCCCGTACGGCCCGAGCCGGCTTCGCTGAGCTGTTAAGTTACCGGCATTGGCCGAGACGGGTGACATGTCGGAGGCGAGGCACGCCGGCAGGCGGGCAGGCGGGCAGGCGAAGCACGCCGACAGGCGGGCTGCACGGACGATTTGTCCGGAAAGGGGCTGGGAGCCGGTGAGCGGATTCGAACCGCTGGCCTGCCGTTTACAAGACGGCTGCTCTGCCTGCTGAGCTACACCGGCGAGGTATTTCCTGGCTGGGGATGCCGCTCCCCAGACCCCCTGGTTATGGTAGCCGAGATCGGAGCGCGGCTACCTCGTAGAGAGCGATGCTGGCGGCGACGCCGGCGTTCAGGGACTCGGTGCGGGCCGCGATGGAGATCCGGGCCAGCACGTCGCAGGCCTGCGCGACGATCCTGGACAGCCCGCGTCCCTCGGAGCCGACCACGAGCACCAGCGGGGCGGTGGCCAGTTCGAGGTCCCTGATCTCCGTGTCCCCGGCCGCGTCCAGGCCGACGACGAACAGACCGTCCTCCTGGTAGGCATGCAGCGTGCGGGCCAGGTTGGCGGCTCGCGCCACCGGAACCCGGGCCAGCGCGCCCGCGGACGCCTTCCAGGCGCCCGCGGTGACGCCGGCGCCGCGACGGGAGGGCACGACCACACCGTGCGCGCCGAACGCCGCAGCGGACCGCACGATCGCGCCGAGGTTACGCGGGTCCGTCACGCTGTCCAGCGCGACGATCAGCGGCGGCTGCCCGGCATCGGTGGCGCGTGCCACCAGATCGTCGGGATGCGCGTACTCATACGGCCGCACCCGCAGGGCGAGCCCTTGATGCAACGCGCCGCCGGTGAGCCGGTCCAGTTCGGCCGATCCGGCCTCGAGCACGGCGACGTTTGTCCGGGCGGCCAGCTTGATGGATTCGGCGACCCGGTCGTCCTGCTGGCCCGGTCCGACGTAGAGGACCATCGCCGGCACGTCGGCCCGCAGCGACTCCAGTACCGAATTCCGTCCCGCCACGAACTCCGGCGCGTCACCGGCGCCGCGCGGGGCGCGGCCGAATCCCTCCGGGCGACCCGTGGTCGCGGCGGCTGACCGGTTCTGGGTGGTCCTGCCCCGGCCCGCTCCGGCCCGGCCCGCTCCGGCCCACGCGGTATCGGCCGCCCGGGAATCGCCGCCAGCCGCGGCCGCGCGACGTTTGGCGGCCGCCTTCCGCTGCGCGGGGTGCCCGGGGCGCATTTCGGCCGGCGGGGTCGGGCCCTTGCCCTCCAGCGCGCGCCGCCCCTTGCCGCCGGTGCCCGGACGCGGCTTACCCTTCTTGCTCAGGCCCGAGCCGGGCCTGGCGCCGCGGTCAGGCCGCGAGCCCTTCGCCGCGGTCAACGCTTCAGTTCCCAGCGCGGACCTTCGGGAGTGTCGTCGACCACCACACCGATCATCTCCAGGCCATCCCTGATCGCGTCGGCGGCCGCGAAGTCGCGGCGGGCCCGCGCCGCCTCACGCTGCTGTAGGGTCAGCCGCACCAGTTCGTCGACCACCGTCCGCAGCCGCGAGCCGGTCCCCGACCCGGCCCACTGCGGAGCGAGCGGGTCCAGGCCCAGCACACCGAGCATCGCCCTGACCTGGGCCAGGCTGGCCCGGACGCCCGCCTTGTCGCTGCTCGCCAGCGCCTGGTTGCCATCCCGCACGCAGGCGTGCACGGCGGCCAGAGCGGACGGCGTGGCCAGATCGTCGTCCATGGCCGAGGTGAACGAGACGGGCAGTTCCACCTGGGCCGTGTCTTGCTCGACGGAATCGCCCAGGAGGTCGGTGGCGCGGATGGCGAACCGCTCGATCTTCTGATACGCGGCTGCCTTGTCCTCCAGCGCCTCCTCGGAGTACTCGAGCAGCGTGCGGTAGTTCGCCTGGAGCAGGTAATACCGCAGCTCGGGCGCCCGCACGTGGTGCAGCATCTCGGTAACGAGCAACGAGTTGCCAAGAGACTTGCTCATCTTCTCCCCGGCCACGCCGAGGAGCCCATTGTGCAGCCAGTAGCGCGCGAAGCCATCTCCGGCGGCCTTTGACTGCGCTATTTCGTTCTCATGGTGCGGAAAGATCAGATCCATTCCGCCACCGTGGATATCGAACGCGGGACCCAGATACTTGGTCGACATCGCGGAGCATTCCAGATGCCATCCGGGCCGCCCCGGACCCCATGGCGTTTCCCAGTACGGCTCGTCTGGTTTGACGGCCTTCCACAGCGCGAAGTCGCGCGGATCGCGCTTGACGGCGAGATCGTCGGAGTCCTCGGCGGGCCGCATGTTGTCTGGATGCTGGCCGGACAGCGCCCCGTATTCCGGGTAGGAGCGGACGTCAAAGTAGACGTCCCCGGCCGCCGCGTAGGCATGCCCGCTGTCGATGAGCCGGCGCATCAGGACGATCATCTCCGGCACGTGGCCGGTAGCGCGCGGCTCGATGTCCGGCGGGCGGCAGCCGAGCGCGTCGTAAGCCCAGGTGAAGGCCCGCTGGTTGCGCTCGGCGATGATCCACGACGGCACGCCTTCTTCGGTTGCCTTGCGCAGGATCTTGTCCTCGATGTCGGTGACGTTGCGGCAGAAGGTGACCTGGTATCCGCTGGCCTCCAGCCAGCGGATGAGCACGTCGAACACCACTCCCGAGCGAAGATGTCCGATATGCGGCGGAGCCTGGACCGTGGCACCGCACAGGTAGACCGAGGCCTTGCCCGGCACCAGCGGCGTGAACTCCCGGACCGCTCTGGCGGCCGTGTCATGCAATCGCAACGTCACCTGTAAAGGTTAAGGGATACCCAGTTACAGGATGGCCAGCTAGAGGGTCGACAGTAGCAGGGCGGTGGCCAGGGCGGCTATGCCCTCGCCTCGGCCGGTCAGACCCAGACCGTCGGTGGTGGTCGCGGACACCATGACCAAGGCGCCGGACAGCGCCGAGCTGAGCGTCTTCTCCGCCTCGGCGCGGCGCGGCCCGATCCGCGGCCGGTTACCGATGATCTGGACCGATACGTTGCCGATGGCGAATCCGGCCTCGGTGACCAGCCGGAACGTCTCCCGCAACAGCGCCTCGCCTGATGCGCCAGACCATTCCGGCCGGTCGGTGCCGAACTGTGCGCCGAGATCACCGAGCCCGGCCGCGGACAGCAGTGCCGTGCAGATCGCGTGAGCCGCTACGTCACCATCGGAATGGCCGGCAAGGCCCTTCTCGCCCGGCCACGAAAGACCGGCCAGGTACAGCTCACGCCCGTCCGCGAGCGGGTGGACGTCAACACCGATCCCAACCCGCGGAACGTAGCCCATTCCGGTGAACGCGGCTCAGGTGGCCAGGACCTCATCCAGTAGCGCTTCGGCCTTGTCCTCGTTGGTCTTCTCGGCGAGCGCGAGCTCGCTGACCAGGATCTGCCGCGCCTTCGCCAGCATGCGCTTCTCGCCGGCGGACAGACCGCGCTCCTTGTCCCGCCGCCACAGGTCGCGG
>JAFARZ010000438.1 GCA_019245115.1 Streptosporangiaceae bacterium
GTAGGTTGGGCACATGGACCGTCGGATTTTCGGGGTCGAGACCGAGTACGGCCTCACCTGCACCTTCCGCGGGCAGCGGCGGCTGTCTCCGGACGAAGTAGCGCGCTGCCTGTTCCGGGGCGTGGTGTCGTGGGGGCGGAGCAGCAATGTCTTCATGCGCAACGGCGGGCGCCTCTATCTTGACGTGGGCAGTCATCCCGAGTACGCCACCCCGGAGTGCGACAGTGTCGTGGACCTGGTCACGCACGACAAGGCGGGCGAGCGGATCCTGGAGGGGCTGCTGGTGGACGCCGACCGGCGGCTGCGCGAGGAAGGGATCGGCGGGGACATCTACCTGTTCAAGAACAACACGGACTCCGCCGGGAACTCCTACGGCTGCCATGAGAACTATTCGGTCCCCCGGCACGAGGATCTGGGGCGGCTGACGGACATCCTGACGCCGTTCCTGGTCACCCGGCAGATCATCTGCGGCGCCGGGAAGGTGCTGCAGACGCCGCGCGGCACCGTGTACTGCGTCAGCCAGCGCGCCGATCACATCTGGGAGGGGGTGTCGTCGGCCACCACCCGATCCCGGCCGATCATCAATACCCGGGACGAGCCGCTCGCCGACGCCGAGCGGTACCGCCGCCTGCACGTGATCGTCGGCGACTCCAACATGAGCGAGACCACGATGCTGCTCAAGATCGGGTCCACCGGTCTTGTGCTGCGGATGATCGAGGCCGGCGCGTTGCCGCGGGACCTGACGCTGGACAACCCGGTCCGCGCGATCCGCGAGGTCAGCCACGACATGACCGGCCGCAGCCGGGTGCGCCTGGCGAACGGGCATCAGATGAGCGCGCTGGAGATCCAGTATGAGTACCTCACCCGCGCGCGGGACTTCACGAGCAAGAACGGACTGAACGCGGTCAGCGAGCGGGTGCTCGAGACGTGGGAGCGGACGCTCGACGCGGTCGGGACCGGGAATCTCGACAAGATCGCCCGCGAGATCGACTGGGTGACCAAGTACCAGCTGATCGAGCGGTACCGGGCCACGCATGACCTGCCGCTTTCGGCCCCCCGGATCGCCCAGCTGGACCTCGCTTACCACGACGTGCGCCGCGGGCGGGGCCTGTACTACCTGCTACAGCGCAACGGCGCCGTAGACCGGGTCACCCGCGATCTGGACATCTTCAAGGCCAAGTCCATTCCGCCGCAGACCACCCGGGCGAAGCTCCGCGGGGAGTTCATCCGCCGGGCCCAGGAGACAGGGCGTGACTTCAGCGCCGACTGGGTGCACCTCAAGCTCAACGACCAGGCCCAGCGGACCGTGCTATGCAAGGATCCGTTCCGCTCGGTCGATGAGCGGGTCGACAAGCTCATCGCCAGCATGTGAAAGAAAGAGAGCAAGGTTCCGGCGGAACACAGACACCTACCAGTCGGCGCTCATGAGGGTGTGGTTGTCCGTCGGTGCGCGGCAGGAAGTGACACCCACCGAACGGAGTCCCGTGGCGACCGAGTACCGTGCGTCGTTTGACGCGGTCATCAGGTTCAGCAACGGCGGTGACTTGACCGCCCGTGGGTTCCGGGTTGACATCCCCTTGCCCGACATCGGCCGGGACGGCATTGCCGCGCTGTTCGTTGCCTCGCTCGGCCTGTTGATGACCGAGTCGGTAGAGCTCAGCAACGTCGAGATCTTCCCCGAACCACACAAGGGAACGCGGGGAGGGCCATCGGATCAGGGCGGCGGCAGCCCGGCCGCAGGAGGCCGGCTGGTCGAGCTCAGCCATGTGATCCGGGCCGGCATGATCACTTATCCCGGGCTACCCGGTCCGGAAATCACCCCGTACCTGACCAGGGAAGCCTCGCGCGCGCAGTACGCCTCCGGGACCGAGTTCGCCTTCGACCGGCTCACCCTGGTCGGCAATACCGGTACCTATCTCGACGCGCCCTATCACCGATATGCCAAGGGCGCGGACCTCAGTACCCTGCCGCTGGCCCGCACCGCCGATCTCCCGGCCGTGGTGGCCAGGATGGCAGGCGCGCCGCAGCGCGGTATCGATGCCGGCGCCCTGGCAGCGCTGAATGTGCGCGGCAGGGCCGTGCTCCTGCACACCGGCGACGACGCCCGGTTCGGCTCGCCGGCCTATGCAGAGGGCCACCATTTCCTGACCCGGGCCGGCGCGGCCTGGCTCGCTGACAGCGGCGCAGCGCTGGTCGGTATTGACGGGCTCAACATCGACGACACCGCCGACGGCGAACGGCCCGCGCACACGCTGCTGCTCGCAGCCGGCATTCCCGTCGTGGAGCATCTGACCGGTCTTGAGCAGCTGCCGCCGACCGGTGCCTGGTTCACTGCTGTGCCACTGCGCATCCAGGGGCTGGGCACCATCCCCGTGCGCGCCTTCGCCCGCCTGCCCAACGTTCAGCCGTGATAGCGGACGACGAGGGCGATCTGGGCCGTCGGCCCGTTCGGCAGCACACGTCTGAGCCGTAGGAGGAACCATGACGCTCGCGCAGCCGAGATCGGCACGGCGGCCAGGGGACCAGATGTGCCAGCATCAGCCTCGGTGCCCGGATGCCCTGGCGCCGGATCGCACCGCCGCACCGTGGTGGCCAGCCATCCCGAGCAAGGGTGGATCCTGCCGTGCACCGGGCTCGTGCTGTTTGACGATGGCGGGGAACTGCTCCCTGCGTCCCGCCGCATCATCGTAACGGCGGCCGCTTGAGCGCTGGACGGCCTTGATCCGCCCGCTGACCGCGAACAGCCCCCTGTGCACGTATCAGGAGGGGCGCCGACCGCTCCGTTTCCATGAAGAAGCCGGCCGGCCCAGGTTCCGACCTGCGTGTCAGGCACGGCTAGTCTCTGATCAGCGTGTCAGATCACCGGCGGCACGGCCGGTCCCGTCACGTTGACCCGGCTGGCAAAGGCTGACGTAACATGCCCGAGGTCTCAAGCGGTTCGGCGGCTCCGCGGTCCCGTCACGCGGTCGGGCCCGGCGCCAGCCAGATCAGCCTGCCCAGGCCGCTCACGAGCTTCATCGGCCGGGAACGCGAGCTGGCCCAGGCGAGACGCCTGCTCCAGGACAGTTACCTGGTCACGCTGACCGGGCCGGGCGGCAGCGGCAAGACCCGGCTGTGCATCGCCTTGGCCGC
>JAFARZ010000024.1 GCA_019245115.1 Streptosporangiaceae bacterium
GCGACCCCGCCCCGCCGAACGGATCAGGCACAAACCGCTCCGCCGTCAGCGCCGCCCGGCCCAGATACCCCCGCGCCAGCCCCGGCCCCGCCACATAAATCTCCCCCGCCACCCCCGCAGGAACCAGATTCTGCTCCCGGTCCAGCACATACAGGGTGGTGTTGCGGACCGGGCGGCCAATGGGAATCCGGCCCCCGGCCGACTCATTGTCGCGGTCGATGAAGGCATGCGTGACGTCGTCGGAACATTCGGTCGGACCGTAGGCGTTCACCGCGGGGACGTGCGGGAACCTGGCAAACCACCGGCGGCAGAGCTCTGGCGGCAGCGTTTCGCCGGTCACGACGAGCCAGCGGAGCGCGGGCAGCCGCGGCACCGGCAGGCCGGCATCCCATGCGTCGAGCGCCATGCGCAGTAGCGAAGGGACGACTTCAAGTACGGTGAACCGCTGCTGCGCCGCCGTCTCGAACAGCCCCGCCGGGTCGAGTGCCGTGGGCGTGCCGACGACATGTACCCTGCCGCCGGTCAACAACGCCGTCAGCATCTGCCAGACCGAGATGTCGAAACTGAGCGAGGCGTTCTGGGCTATCACGTCGGCTGCGGACAGGGCAAGGTCCTCTATCTTCGCCAGCAGGTGATTCCCCATGCCGCGCCGGGTCACCAGGACGCCCTTGGGCTGGCCGGTCGAACCCGAGGTGTAGATCACGTACGCAAGGTTGTCTGGCCCGGCCGCAGGCTCAGGATCCGCGGCCGGCTCGGCCGCCCACGAATCGCGATCGTCAAGCAGCACCGTCCTCGCGGAGTGCTCGGACAGGGAGTCCACCAGGTGCCGCCGGGTAAGCAGCAACTTCAGGTTGGCGTCTGCCAGCAGGTATCGCAGGCGTGCGCCCGGCAGGTCCGGGTCCAGCGGAAGATACGCCCCGCCCGCCTTCAGCACCGCCACCACGGCGACGATCAGCTCCGGCGACCGTTCAGCATGAATGCCAACGAGCACGTCCGGTCCCACACCGAGCTTCCGCAGATAACCGGCCAGCTTGTTGGCGCTGGCGTTGAGGTCCGCATAGGTCATGGCGGGGTCATCGGCGGACAGCGCCAGTGCGTCCGGTGCCGTAGCGGCGCGCAACGATATCTGCTCCGGCACCGAGATGGTGACCGGCTCGCGGCGGGCACCAGCCCACTGCGTCAGGATGCGATCCCGCTCGCCGACGGGCAGATAGGTTGCCCGCGCGTCGCCGTCAGGGCTGGCCGCCATCGCCTCCAGCACCGTGCGGTACATGCCGGCCAGCCGCTGCGCGCTGCCGGGGCTGAATACCTGGGTGTCCGCAACTAGGGAGAGGTTCCGGCCGGTGGTGCCCACCGAAAGGGCAAACTCGGTGGCCCCCTCGCCCGCAGTCGCGTCGAGATCAACCACGCCAGTGTCGAGCTGGCGATAATCCTGGTAGTTGAAGATCACCGTCACGACGTCCGCCTCCGCCGCTGCCCGCTGGATGGCGGGCAGCGGGTAGCGCCGGTGCGGCCACAGCTCCACCTCCCGGTCGAACACCTCCCGGACCAGCTCCCGCCAGGTCCGCGCGCCGCGCCGGTAAGCAAACGGCAGCGTGTTGACGTACATGCCGTGGACCCGATCGGCGCCATCCGCTTCCGGGCGGGCATCAGTCACCAGGCCCGCGCAGAACGCCGGCTCGTCGGTCAGCTGGCTGAGCACCTTCAGGTGCGCGGCGTGCAGCACCGCCTTCAGCGGCACCCCCGCCGTCCTTGCCAGCGTCCGCAGCGCATCGTCCAGGTCGTGGTAGGCAACCCTGGTCCGGTAGCTCCGCCGCGGCGTGCCCGACGGGTCGCCCCAGCCAGACGGAGCCGAGAACGGCGGGTAACCGCGCAGGATGCCGCGCCAGTATTCCTGATCCTCGGCAGAGTCGAGGGCGGCCAGCTCGGCGGCGATGAAGTCCGCGTACCGGACCGAAGCCGGCGGGGCCGCGGCAGGCTCGGCGCCGTCGCGAAGCCGCGCGTAGCTATCCAGTATTTCCATCAGCAGCGAGTTGAAGCTCCACCCTTCGGTGACCAGGTGGCTGACCGAGAGCGTCAGCCACCAGCCGTCGTCCGCAACCTGGACAGAAGCGCGCAGCAGCGGTGCTTCGCTCAGGTCGAACGGCACGGCCCGCTCAGCCGCGACGAACCGGCCAGGAACCGATGTGCCCGCGGCCGGTTCTTCGTGCACCGCGATGTCGACGTCTGCGGTCTCGTGCACCAGCTGCATCGGTACCGAGTAGTGGTCCATGTCGAACGACGTTCGAAGCGCCTCGTGCCGCTCGACGGCGAGCCGGACCGCCGCCCGCAACAGCTCGGCATGCAACGGCTCGCTGTCGCGGATACGGAACGACGACACGATGTGGTAAGCATTTCCCTCATCCGCCAACTGCGCGCGAACCGCCATGGCTACCTGGGCCTGTGCCGCCGGGTAAGCGTCGCTCACCCCGGCCGGCAGCAGCGCCCGGTCAGCCGCGGAGACCAGCGCGAACGGCGCCACCGCCGACACGGCCGGGACCAGAGTCTCGCGTTCAGCCAGCATCTCGGTTAGTCGCGCGACCGTCTGGTGCTCAAACACGTCCCGCACGCCGACATCGAGCCCGGCTGCGCGCAACGCACCGACGAGGGAAACCGCACGGATAGAGTCGCCGCCCAGGTCGAAGAAGCTGTCCTCGACGCCTACCTGCGCGATGCCGAGCGCCTGGCGCCACGCTGCGGCGATGCGCTCCTCGGCGGGCGTACGGGGCGCGATGTACTCCCGGTCGGCCAGTGCGGCCCGCTCCGGGTCAGGCAGCGCCTTGCGGTCGGTCTTGCCGTTTGCGTTGAGCGGCATGGCGTCAAGCGCGATGATCGCGGCCGGAACCATGTAGGCGGGAAGGAGCGCGGTGAGGTACGCACGCAGCTCAGCCGGCTGCAGGACACGGCCTTCGGCCGCGACGACGTAACCAGCCAGCCATTTCTCGCCGGACTGGTTCTCGCGGACGGTAACGGCCGCGTCGCGCACGTCCGGATGCGCCAGCATCCGGGCTTCAATCTCGCCGAGCTCCACCCGGTAGCCGCGGACCTTGACCTGGTGGTCGGTGCGGCCGATGCACTCCAGGGTGCCATCCGGCCGGAACCTGCCCAGGTCGCCGCTGCGATACAGCCTGGCCCCACGGACCTTACCGAACGGATCGGGCAGGAACCGATCCGCGGTCAGCGCGGGCTGGTTGACGTACCCGCGGGCCAGTCCGACGCCGCCGAGGTAGATCTCGCCGGTGACGCCGACCGGGACCGGCCGCAGCAGCGGGTCGAGCACGTAGGTGCGGATGTTCGGGATGGACCTGCCGATCGCCACGACATCGGCGCCAATGGTGTCATCTGCCACGTCCCCCGCGTGCGTGTAGATCGTGGTCTCGGTCGGCCCGTACGCGTTTACCAGGCGCTTTACCCGGGCGCGGAGCGCCGTTGCCACCACGGGTGGCAATGCCTCCCCGCCGGTCAAGCCGATGATGGGCAGTTCTTCAAGGCCCGCGGCGAGCAGCACCTTCCAGCCGGACGGGGTAGCCTGCACGTGACTGACGCCGTACCGGCCTATCAGCTCAAGCAGCCCGGTCCCGTCCCTGCCGTCGGGAGCAAGCACGACCCGGCCACCGGTGAGTAGCGGCAGGTGCACCTCAATCAGGGAGATATCAAACGCAAGCGAGCTGGCGGCCAGCCAGGCCGTTTCGTCGCCGAACATCGCCCGCATCGACCTCAGCAGGTTGATCAGCGCCCGGTGGCTGATGAGCACTCCCTTCGGCTGCCCGGTGGAGCCCGAGGTGTAGATGACGTAGGCCGCGGCATCCGGGTCCGGGCGCTGCTCGACCCGGCTGGTTGGCTGCCCGGCGAGAGCGTTCGCCGTGGCGGCGTCGGCCACCACGAGCTTTCCCGCATATCCGTCGGCCAGCCGGCCAGCCAGGGCAGCCTCGGTGAGCACCACGCCGACCCCGCAGTCGGCGAGCATGTAGGCCAGCCGCTCGGCGGGGAGGTCAGGATCGAGCGGGAGGTACCCGGCGCCGGCCTTCCACGTGCCGTAAATCGCGGCGACAGCCTCCGGCCTCCGGGTCATCAGCACGCCGACCAGCTCATCCTGGCCCACCCCGAGGTCGCGGAGGCAATGGGCGAACTGATTGGCCCGTGCCTCCAGCTCGCCGTAGGTCATCCGCTCGGTACCGCAAATCACCGCAGGCGCGGTTGCCCCAGTCGCCGCACCTGCCTCGAAGATTTCATGCGCGCACTTGATCATGACCACTCCACCGCGGTGTCGTTCCACTCGACCATCTGTTCGTCCTGCTCGCTCCTGGGCAGGTATGCTTCCGTCGCGTCACCGTCAAGGCCCGCCGCGATCGACTCCAGTACGAGCCGGTGCATCGCTGCGATCCGCAATACGTTCGGCTGGCTGAGTACGTGATTGTGCGTCGTGATGCTGAGGTTGCCCCCCAGAGTGGAAACGTGCAGTGCGAACTCCGTGCGCGCTTCGTAAATGGCGGCGTCGGTATCCACCCGCGAGCTGTCGACGATGCCGAAGTCGAGGTAGTTGAAGTACGCTTCGACCAGCCTTCTTCCGCCCGCCATGCGCTGGATCTGCGGCATCGGGAATACCCGGTGCGGCCACATCGCGATCTCCCTGTCGAAAACCTGCCGGACCAGATCGCGCCAGGTGCGGGCCGTCCTGTCGTACCCGAACGGCAGCGTGTTGAGGTGCATGCCGTACACACGATCCGCGCCCTCAACCTCGGGCCTGCCGTGGCACAGCAGGCCGCTATGGAACTCCGGCTGTCCGGTCAGCTGGCTGAGCACCTTCAGATGGGCGGCGAACAGCACCGACTTCAGCGGGACCCCGGCATCTTTCGCCGCGGCGCGCAACGCTTCCTCGATGTCCCGCAGCGGGACGGTTGCGCGGACCGGCTGGCGGGGGCAACCGGGGACGTCACCCCAGCCGGCCGGCAGCTCAAGCGGCGGGTACCGGTCCACGATGCCCTGCCAGTACTGGCGGTCCTCCGGCGATTGCAGGGCAGCGAGCTCGCCGGCGATGAAATCCGCGTAGCGCACCGGGAGCGGCGCGGCCGGGGCGGGCTCGCCATGATCGCGGATCTGCCGGTAGCAGTCGAGCACTTCCATCAGCAGGGAATGGTGGCTCCAGCCTTCGATGATCGCGTGGCACATGGTAAGCGCGAGCCACCAGGAGTCATCGCTTTCCAGCACCGCGGTGACCCGCATCAGCGGTGCCGCGCCGAGGTCGAACAGTACGGCCCGCTCGGCCGCCGCCAGCTCCCGGATGGCCTGGCGTTGCGCTCGGGCGTCCGAGCCGCGCAGGTCGCGCACCTGGAACGGGGCCTCGGCAGCGGCGTGCACGAGCTGCATGGGCACCGAGAACCCGGTCAGCTCGAATGATGTGCGCAGCACGTCGTGGCGGGCAATAACTATGTGGATCGCGTCTTGCAGTGCTTGCTCCGCCAGCGGCCGCCGATCCCTGATTCGGAAGGCGGAGAAGTTGTGATAGGGGTTCTGCGAGGCATCGCCGCTGGTAAGCATGACCACCAGCATGCCCAGCTGGACCTGCGAGACCGGGTACGCGTCGATGATCCCGTCTGGCAGCTTCGCTCGGTCCGCGGCACTGGTCAACGCGAAGGGCTCGACCGCGGCCTTATCATCGGGCGCGGGCGACCCGGCCCTCGCCGCGATCCGCTCGGCCAGTGACGCGACGGTCTGGCACTCCAGGATGTCCTTGACGGCCACCTCGTGTCCCGCGGCGCGCAGAGCGCCGATCACCGAGATGGCACGAATCGAGTGGCCGCCGATGTCGAAGAAGCTCTCGATGACCCCGACCCGGTCCAGGGCGAGGGTTTCCCGCCAGACCGCCGCGATCTCCGCCTCGAGCGGCGTCCGTGGCGGGACGTGCGCAGCCTGCTTGTCCGCCGGACCGCCGTCGGGGTCGGGCAGTGCGCCGCGGTCGATCTTGCCGTTGGCGTTCAGCGGCAGTGCCGGCAGCGGGACGAAGGCGGCCGGCATCATGTAGTCAGGGAGCAGGGCCGAGCAGTGCCGCGCCAGTTCCTCCTCCGCCACCTCCTCGGCAGCCTGTACGTAATAGGCGATCAGCTGCCGGTCGCCGGCGGCCGTGGTCCTGATCGTGGCCACAGTCTCACGGACGGCGGGATGACTGGCCAGCACCGCCTGCACCTCGCCAGGCTCGATCCGGTAACCGCGGATCTTTACCTGGTCGTCGGTACGACCGCGGAACTCGACGGCGCCGTCCGGCCGGTGCCGGGCGAGATCGCCCGTACGGTACAGCCTGGCCCCGGGTGGCCCGTACGGGTCCGGGACGAAGCGCTGCGCGGTCAGCTCGGGCCTGCCGGCGTATCCCCGTGCGACGCCCGTGCCCCCGACGTAGAGCTCGCCGGTCACCCCGGCCGGCGCCGGCTGCAGGCAGGCGTCAAGCACGTACATGATCATGCCGGGCAGCGGAAAGCCGATGGGCACGGTGCCTGCATGCTGCTCGGCCCGCACCGGGAAGGTACACGTACCGACCGTGGCCTCAGTGGGGCCGTACTCGTTGATCAGGCCGCCGGCACCGAGCAGCGCGAGCCAGCGATTGGCCAGCGAACCTGGCAGTGCTTCGCCAGCCACCACGATCCGCGGGGCGAGTGCCGCGGCGCGCCCCGCACCGAGCTGAGCCTCGAGGAACTCAAGATGGCCAGGGGTCAGCTTGATGAAGCTGAACGGTGCGGCGTCCGACAGCGCCGCGCCGAGATCGGCGGGGTCTGTATCCTGCGGCACCATGTGCACCCGCTGGCCGGTGACCAGCGGCGCCCACAGGTTGGGCACGGCTAGGTCAAAGGCGATCGAGGAGAACAACGGCGCGCCGCCGGTCCCGTGGCCCGCCAGTTCCCGCGCCGCCCAGGCGACGTGGTTGGCCAGCGCCTGGTGGCTCACCTGGACCCCCTTGGGCCGTCCGGTCGAACCGGACGTGAAGACCACGTAGGCGAGCCCGTCAGGGTTGGCGATGCGCGGCGGCGGGCTGTCCGGCCGTGCGCCGATCTGATCGAAGTCGCGGTCCAGCAGCACCGTCTCGATCCCGGGCAGGCCGGCGAACCGGTCGGCGTACCGCGATGAAGTTACCACCAGGCGGGAACCGGCGTCGGCCAGCATCCCGGCGATCCGCTCGGCCGGATACGACGGGTCGATCGGCAGGTAGCCTCCGCCGCTCTTCCAGGTGCCGAGCAGCGCCGCGGCAAGCCCAGCGCCCCGGTCAAGCAGCACGCCGATAACCGACTCCGCCGCCGCGCCGTGGGCGCGCAGATGGTGCGCCAGTTGATTGACGCGGGCCGCGAGCGAACGGTACGTGACCGCTGGACTGCCGGGTTCTGTCACCGCCGCGGCATCCGGGGTGACGGCGGCCTGCCGGTCAAACGAGTCGAGCACTCCGGGACCGTCCCAGGCCCTGGCCAAGCTGCTCCACTCGGTCAGCAGGCGCCGCCGCTCATCGGGCGGAAGGTAGCTTGCCTGGGCGTCGCCGCCGGCGTCGGCGGCCATCGCTTCAAGAACGGCACGGTACATGTCGGCTAGCCGGGCCGCGTTAGCCTTGCTGATAACCCGGGTATTGGCGGTCAGCACCAGGAAGCCCGCCCGGGCCGATACGCCCAGCGGGAACTCCGTCGGGCTGTCGTCGATCGATGCGTCGTAGTCCACGATCGAGGTGTCGACCTGGCGGAAATCTTGATAGCTGAAGCGCGCGTCCAGAAGCCGATGGCCGTCACCCAGCTCGCGCTGGATCACAGCGAGCGGGAACCGCCGGTGCGGCCAGAGTTCGACCTCTCTCGCGAACACGTGCTGAACGAGTTCCAGCCAGGTGCGGGCGGATCGGTCGAACGGGAACGGCAGGGAGTTCAGGTGCAGACCGTAGACCCGGTCGGCACCCGTCCTCTCCGGCCTTCCGTTGCACACCAGGCCCGCGCAGAACCGCGGCTCGTCGGTGAGCTGGCTGAGCACCTTTAGGTGCGCGGCGTGGAGCACGGCTTTGAGCGGCACCCGGGCCGTTGCCGCCAGGTTTCGCAGCGCCGGGTCGAGATCATGCAAGGCGATCCACTGCCGGTGCGTCCGCCCGGCGGTATCGCCAGGCTCGCCCCAGTCTTCGGGCAGGCTGAACTTCGGGTACCTAGAGACAATCTGCTGCCAGTATCCGCGGTCCGCCGCGGACTCCAGGCTGCGTAGTTCCGCGGCGACGAAGTCCGCATAGCGGGTAGGAGGCGGGTCCCAGGGCGCCTCCGGCGAGCCGTCCCTGAGGCGGGAATAGCAGTCCAGTATCTCCATGAGCAGGGAATGGTGGCTCCAGCCCTCGATAATCGCGTGGCATTCGGTAATCGAAAGCCACCAGCAGCCGTCGCAGGCGTGCGCGAACAGCCGCAGCAGCGGGGGCCGGTCAAGGTGGAAGAGGGTGGCCCGTTCCTGCGCCATGAAGTCGCGCAGCGCCTGCCGCACCTCCGCGTCCGGCAGCCCGGCCAGTGAGCGCGAGCCGACCGGCAGCTGAGCAGTGGCATGCACGATCTGCATCGGGACCGGAAACCCGGTGAGGACGAACGAGGTACGCAGCGCCTCGTGGCGGGCCACGACGACTTCCGCGGCTCGCTGCAGAGCGTGCAGCTGGAATCGCTTGTCGTCCAGGATGCGGAATGAGGTGCAGTTATGGTACGGATTGCGGCTGTCGTCGGACATCATCTCCGCGAGCATGCCGAGCTGTGCCTGAGCCGCCGGGTAGGCATCGACGATGCCATCTCCAAGGGCCTCGCGGTAGATGTCCGAGATCAGCTCGAAGGGCCGCACGGCCGGCTCGGTCTCCGCCACCGCCGGGCGTCCGGCGAGGAACTGGCACAAGGCCGCGACCGTCCGGTACTCGAAAATATCCCGCACCGCCACATCTAGGCCCGCCCCGCGCAGCGCCCCCACCAGCGCCACCGCCAGGATCGAATCACCGCCCAGATCGAAGAAACTATCCTCCACCCCGACCCG
>JAFARZ010000079.1 GCA_019245115.1 Streptosporangiaceae bacterium
GACCAGCCAGGAAACCAGCAGCTACATCAGCCACCACCTCAAACTCGCCGGCCGGTCAGACCCCCTTTTCAGCGACGACTCAGCAGCACTCATCCACACCACCTCCCGCGGCTACCCCCGCGCGGTCAACAACCTGGCCATCCAGGCACTCGTCGCCACCTACGCCGCCGGCAAGTCCATCGTCGACGAGCAAGCCACCCGATCCGCCATCACCGAAGTCACCGACACCTGACCCGGCACCTCACCCACAACCACGAGCACCCACACCACCAAAGCCCCGCAGCCGCCCTGGCTACGGGGCTTTCCCGCACCCCCACGTCGGCATCGTGAACGCCGCCTGCGTGGTGGTCTTCAGCGCCGGGCAACATCAGGCGGCTGAGCGGGACGCGGAGGATGACCTGGCTGCTGGCCGCTTCCGTACCTTCGGCGACGCCGAGGGTTTCCTCGCCGACCTGGAGTCGCTGGCAGCTGACCCGGGCCAGTGAAGTACCGCTCCATCTCCGCGCCGTCATGCGTCCGGGCGAACGAGCCGATCCACTCCACGGCCGCCGCGTCCGTGCCGTCGGGTAGCGTGAGGCTTGCGAGCGCGCGCCAGCTCGGGCTTCGGCTTCATGCTGTACCCAGTTCTTTTCACACGAACGGCCTGTGCACTTGCCAGCGCTGCGATGTGCGAGCGGCGGTCGAGTGGACGCCTGCTTCGGCGCGTCTGGCTGAATGCGTTCGCCAGGGTTCTGGCGAGGGGCGGGCACCATGATCGTCAGCGTTGCGGGCTTGGGGACGGTCGAGTGGGCAATGCAGGTGATTGAGCAGGAAGAGCCACTTGCTTGTGCTCGTTTGTGCTTGGCGCAGTGATCTGGACGGTCAGCGAGGTCGCCGTCGCGTGCAACGCCCTGGCTGTCCTACCCGGTACGGCCCGATCCCGCCCGCGGCCAGGACTGCCGGGGTCGGCGGGCTGACGCCGGTTCCACCGGCGGTCCTGTTCACGCCGGGAATCTCATCCATGACCCGGAAATTGTGGTGTCGTGTGACCCGGACGCCGCCAGCTACGGTCCGCGCGAACAGGACCTGATCTCCGTGCGGCTGGAATATCGTTACGGTCGGCCTCTTGAAACCCTCGGGGATGCGGGTTCTTATCGCTTGCGGGCGATGGTGATGCCGTCGCGCAGCGGCAGCATGACCGAATCCATCCGCTCGTCCGCGGTGATGAGATCGTTCAGGCGGCGCATCACCTGGTGGTGTTCCTCCTGGTAGGCCGGGTCGAGCACCCGGCCGCCGAGAAACACGTTGTCCAGGATGACGAGTCCGCCACGGCGCAGTCGGCTCACGATTTCCTCGTAGTAGGCGGGGTAACTGGGCTTGTCCGCGTCGATGAAGGCGATGTCGATGCGGGGCTCGGCGGGAAGCGCCCGCAGCGTCTCGATCGCTGGGCCGATCCTGAGGTCGATGCGGTCGGCTACCCCGGCGCGCTGCCAGTACCGCCTGGCGATGGAGGTCCACTCGTCGCTGGTGTCGCAGGCGAGGAGGCGTCCGCCGGCGGCGAGGCCCCGGGCGATGCAGATCGATGAGTAGCCGGTGAAGACACCCACCTCGACGGCGTGGCGCGCGCCGGCCATCCGGGTAAGCATCGTCAAGAAGGCGCCCTCGTCCGCGGCGATCTGCATCCCCGCCGCCGTGCCGGTGGCTTCCCTGGTGGCGACGATCAACTCGCCCAGCAGGCTGTCGGCCCCGGTGCAGTGCCTGAGCAGGTAGTCGCCGACAACGGGGTCGGTGATCTGCATGTCTTCTCCCGCGACGGGTTCCGTCCAGGTGATCTCAAGGTCCTCGCTGCCGTCGCATCGCCGCAGGTGGCGGGTGAGGGTGTCCTGCAGGTCGGCCAGCGCTGCGCGGTCCGCGGCCATTGCGATCACGTCCAGCGCGCGGGCAGGGATGAGCACGCAGGTCCCCTGGCGGGACGTGATCGTCGCCCGTCCATCGACAGCGTGTTCCACGCAGGCCTCCGGATCCCGGCGAGCGGTGAGCAGGCCGAGGTAGCGGGCTGGGTGCGGCACGGCGATCGTCGCGGTAGAGAAAGGCACGGGAGTCCTCCGGAATGGGGGCTGATTAAGCATCGATGATCGTAAACGCTTTTCAGTGGCATCTTGCTCTTTCAGCGATCGTTTGTCAAAGCGTCGAGATTCATGGACACTACGGGGGTGGATGACACGCCAGCCGCCAGCGATACCAGCCCGGCGGCACCGCAGCCGCTGGTCCTGCGGACGCCCGCGCACTTCAAGGCGCTGGGGCATCCGGTGCGCCACCGCATCGTGAACGTCTTGCGCCAGCGGCCCGCTACGCTTGGGCAGCTCGCGCCGGCGATGGGGCTGGCCAAGGGGACTATCAGCTTCCACGTGCGCGTCCTGCGCGAAGCGGGACTGGTCCGGGTGGCCGGGACCCGGCATGTCCGCGGTGGCACGGAGCAGTATTTCGCGCTGGTCAGCGCGGGGTTCAGGGTGCATGAGGATACCGGGTCCGGGTTCCTCCTCCAGGCGGCGCTGGCGGAGATGCTGCCCGCGGACGTCAGCGACCCCGGCCACACTGTCCTGCGGCATCTGTGGCTGTCTGAGCAGCAGGCCCGCGCCCTGGCCGCCCAGCTGGAGGACTTCGCCACCGGGCTACACCCGGCCGACGCCGTCTCCGGTGAGGCGTACGGCTTGCTGCTCAGTCTGTACCGGACCGACATCCCCAGGCTGCCCGCCCCTGAATGACGGCGCGGGCCGAGTCGAGTCCAGCGCGATGCCAGGAGCCCTGCGTGCCGCTGTACCGTGGTCGCCTACTGGCGTCCGATCTGGTTCCGTCAGCCCGGAGGTTCCGCCGGTGGCCTGCCGGTGCTGTCCAGGGCAGCCGCAGCCGCAGCCGGCGCCGGTGGCGAGCCAGGTGCCGTGCGAAGAAGTGAAACGGCTGGGGAAACGTCCTGGCCGCTGCCGACGGGCAGCACCGTGCGGCCCGCGAGCAGGTCGGTGTCGCAGCGCCGGAGGATTTCAATGACGAGATTAAGCAGGGCCGCCACCGCGAGTACGAGTCGGCCTACCTGCGGCACACCTACCGCGACGCCGGCAAGGTGAAGCACGAGACCCTGGCGAACCTGTCCGGGCTGGGCGAGCAGACAGTCGCTTCGATCGAGGCGGCGCTGAAGTGCACCGCGCTGGTCCCGGCCGGCCGGGCGGGCGATGACGATCACCCGGTCGCTGCCGCACGGGCACGTCGCCGCCGTGGACGCGATGGCGGTCAAGCTCGGCATGGCGGACCTGCTGGGGCCGGCCTGAGCCGAGCGGGACCTGGCGCTGGGCTTGATCATCTCCTGGGTCGTCGCCCCGGCGTCCAAGCTGGCCACGCTGACCTGGTGGCCTGATGTCACACTGGGTGCCGATCTGGGCATCGCGGCCGCGTCCACCGACGACATTACGCGGCGATGGACTGGCTAGAGCACCGGCAGGACACGATCGAGGCCGGCTGGCGCGCAGGCGCCTGGGCCCGGAGGCGAATCCTGGCCGGATGGCGCTGTTTGGCCTGTCCAGCTCGTGGCTGGAGGGGCGGTGCTGCCCGCTGGCCGCGCGCCTACTCCCGCGACGGGAAGAAGGGAACGCTGCAGATCGAGTATGGCTGCTTACCGACCCTGATGGCAGGCCGGTCGCGGTGCGGGTGTTTCCTGGCAGCGGCGGGCGGCGTGGGGCAGGGCGTGGCGGCGGCGTGGGCGTCGAGGGCGGCGGCGAGTTCGGTGGCCCGGATCGTGGCGCGGAGCTGGTCGCCGTGCAGGCCCTGGGCGGTCGCGGCGTGGCGGGCCGCTTCGGTGACGGCAGGATCGAGGTAGGGACGTAGGAGGAGCCGGGCGTCGGCGATCTCGATGACGCGGCGGTAAAGCCGGAACTTCAGGTCGCCCGCGGTCCTGGCGCGCAGTAACCGCGTCCTGACGTTACGGCGCATCCTGCGATGCACGACAGCGAAATCCGCACATTCGCGGAGATCGCGCCCCCCGCTTCCTCACTTTTGAACGAACGGCATGGGTTCCTCCCCCAGTCCCGCTCAAGGCCACCGGCAGAATCGTCGTCCTCTAGTCATCACGCCAATCCTTGCCGCGTGCATCGCCTGGGCGCTCCTGCCTGCCCGCCACCTACCCGCCCACCGTGCCGCTACCTGCGCCTACGGGATTCGGGCAATCAGGCTTTCGCCGTATCGCCCAGAAAAGGGAGCCAACGCATCCAGGCGCCCTCCGACTCAGCGCGACCCGCTCGGATCGTCGGTGCTGGTCGGGGGCTCCCCGTCGGAAGCCACCAAAGGAGCCTGTCGGCATGGATCAGGAGCCTGATATCTGGGTGGACCGTAGCGCTGGACTGGCGCCGAAGATCGATCGCCCGTGCCCGTGACATCGAGGACCATGTGATGCAGCAGGCAAGTCTTGCCGTTGAAGGCGAATGGCTGCAACTTGTTGGTTGGGAGTACATCGGCAGGCGTGATGGGCTATTCGTCAGCTGATCACGGCACTGGTCTGCCAGCTGTTCGAGCCGGACGCGCTGGCCAGCATGCTGAGGCAACCGCGAGCAGGTTATCGAGCGGAGATCCGATCTTCGTCCATGTGGTATGTAAACGGATTTGTGCACGCTCTCGCGGGATTCGTTTGACGGTACCTCGACTTTTGGTCATACTTTTGACCATGACCGTGCTTCCGCTTGGTGACGTTAAGTCTCACCTGTCCGAGCTTGTTGGTCGCGTACACGACCATCACGAGCGGGTAACCGTCACCGTGCACGGCAAGCCCTCGGCCATCCTCATTGCTCCCGAAGACCTGGAAGCGCTGGAGGAAACCCTTGAGATCATGCGCGACGCCGCGACGATGAACCGCCTGGCCGAGTCGGACGCGGAGCTAGCTCGCGGTGAGTACGTTTCCGCTGAGGAACTTGCCGAGGCGATGAGGCGGCGCCGGGCGCAGTGAGCGGAGACCCTGCAGAAGATCCCTACGAGCTGCGGACGACATCGACCGTTCGCCGCGCGTTGAGCGAAACTCTGCCGGAGGCCGTAGCGGCAGCGGCGTACGAGTTCATCACAGGTCCTCTGTTTACTGACTCTCATCGGATTGGCAAGAGGCTATTGCCGCCGATGGACGACAGGTTCAGCGCTCGCCGTGGTACCTACCGAGTGATTTACCGGGTCGACGATAAAGCCCGTGTGGTGACGGTAGTCGACGTCGCCCACCGCCGAGATGCCTACCGCGCATAAGCAAGAGCGCCACTCCGGTGCTGCCGAATAATCCTTAAGTACTTCTAATCAAGGCGGCGGCACTTCGCGCCGCCGCGCCCGCGCGGGCCCAGTGCTACGACGCTCACCTTCGCTACCTCTGCTCTTGTTGCTTATGTGCCTGTGCCGCAACCAAGATTTCTCGTACGGCGACTGTGTCGGGGTGGTCGGTGCCTAGTAGCCGTTCGAAGCCGACGAGGACCTGTTCATGCAGGGGGATGGCCTCGGCTGTCCGCCCTGCCTCCTGATAGGCGAGGGCGAGGTTGCCGCGGTGGGCGAGCGTTTTCCTGTGGTCGGCGCCGAGCAATCGCGCGCAGTCCGTGAGGGCCTGCTCGCACAGCGGTATAGCCTCGGCCGACCGCCCTGCTTGCCGATATGCAAGGGCAAGGTAGCTGCGAGAGGTCAGGGTATCGGGGTGATCGGTGCCTAGCAGCCGCTCTGTCTCGGCGAGAACTTGCATGAACAGGGGGACCGCCTCGGCTACGCGCCCAGCTTCCAGATAGGCGAGAGCTAGTATCCCGAGCCTGAAATTTGGTGGTTAAGTCTGTAGCCTGGATGGCATGTCGCAGACTGCTGCACCTTTAGTGCTGAGTGCTGAGGATCGGGCTGAGCTTGTCCGCTGGTTGCGGGGCGGGTTGCCGTGGCTGGCGGAGCG
>JAFARZ010000086.1 GCA_019245115.1 Streptosporangiaceae bacterium
TAGTCGGGCCTGGTGTAGTAGTCGGTCTGCGTCGCGTAGTCGTAGATCCGCAGGTAGCCCTGGTACTGCGGGATGTGCTGGTTGGCGTGCTCGCCGTTCAGGATGTCGGTGTTGTGGATGGCCGCGTCGAACAGGTAGGTGTTGACGAAGCACTCCGCCGTGGTCAGGTCGTTCTGATTGCCGGTGATCGCGTACAACTCGGCCAGGACCACCGGCATCGCGTTGTACTCGCCCCCGATATAGATCTTCCACATGCCGTCCAGCTGGGTCCTGGGCAGGTGGCCGAGCCTGCTGTACGCCCAGTCGGCCATGCCCATCACGATCCACAGGGCCTGCTGGTTGCCGGTCAGCCGGTAGGCGTCGAGCAGCCCGCGCATGATCATGTGGCAGGTGTACCAGGGCGCCCAGATCGTCGGGTACGTCGCGAACTGCTCGAGCTCGATGAACTGGGTCTCCGGGTAAGCGGCCAGGTATCCCACGTGGCTCGGGCCGGGCGCGCCGAGACTGGTCGTGACGACCGTGGCGTTGTTGCCCTTCCCCGAGGAGTCGGCGGCCGTGTTGCCGCTGGTCTCGTCGAAGTGGTACCAGGCCACGTTGCCGCCACCCGGGCTGCCGCCCGCGCTGGTGGTCAGCGACTGGATCTCCGCGGCGGACAGCGCGCGGTTGTAGATCTGGAACTCGTCCACCGAGCCGTTCAGGTCGGGGTCGCCGAACTGTGACCTGCCGATCCAGTTCTTCCCGGTCGAGCCGAGGCTGGAGGGGGTCAGCGTCATGCTGGTGTTGCTGGCCACCGCGGCGCCGTTCACGTACAGCGTGGCCGTGCCGCCGGACAGCGTGACCGCGAGATGGGTCCACGTCCCGGTGGACAGCTCGGTACCGTAGTTGACCTGCTGCTCACCGCCCGAGCCCGATGTCGTGATCGCGAACCGGGGACCGGAACCCGCGTCCATGGTCAGGAACATGTAGCCGGTGGTGCCGGTGCCGAAGTCGAAGATCCGCGACCACGTGATGACCTGGCCGATGTTGACCCAGCACGCGATCGTGAAGTCGGTCAGGCCGCTGAGGATGCCCGCGGGCAGCCCCACGTAATTGCCGGTACCGCTCAACTGCACGGAACCGCCGAACTTACCTGTCGCCCACTTGACCGGCGGTGGCGGCGGTGCGGGCTTGCCGACCATCGCGTTCAGCGCGTCCTGGCACTGGCCCAGCGCCGTGACCATGTAGTCGAGCTTGTCCTTGTAGACCGTGCCGCCGCCACCCGCGTAGGCCTGGGCGAGCAGGGTCATGAAGTGACCGGTGGAGTGGCCGCGCAGGTTGCCGTCCGGGGTGTCCCATCCGCCGACCGGCTGCGCGCCGGACGGATTCGGCAACCCCGCGTTGGTACGGAAGTTGTAGAGCATGTTGTCCGGCGGATAGTTACGCGCGAACTCCAGCATCAGGTCACGGTGCCGGGAGAACAGGCTGTCCTTCAGCGTCACCTGATTCAGCGGGAAGTCCGTCACCACCCAGCTGGCCGGAATCGGCGGCGCCGGCGGAAACGCCTTGCCCGCGGCAGCGGTCGCGGCCGGGTTACGAACGGCCGCCTCAGCGGCCTCCCCGGCGGCCGCGAGCAAGGGCGGTACGCTGACGGCCGCCGCGCCCAGCCGGAGCGCATTTCGCCTCGAGATCATCTGCGAACTTTTTTCAACGTCATTGTTAGCGCTCACATGCAGAGAATCCGACGCGTTCGCACTCTTGTCAAGGTCTAACCTTCTCGGCTCCGAGGCCGTGAACAACTAACCCACTGGCAACAAGACTGAACGGAACTTCCCTCCGCGCCAAGGCCAATGGGTGCGGCTCCTCCAGAGTGAGCAGCATGCCGATGGTGCCATCGGTGCCGCTCAAACCGGTCAGTAGCGCTATAGAGCGTGCCCGATGGTGCCATCGGTGCCGCTGGCCAGGGAGCAGCACCTGTCCCTTTAAGGGAGCCACACCCTTGTCACATCCACGGGGTTGGGCGACGGAGGGACCGCGGCGCACATCATGGCGCGACGTGCCGCTCGCGTGGGTGCGGGGCTGGGGAGGAAGCACCACGGACGTTCGTGATAAAGGGTCTAACAGCGGCGCGGGGATGCGGGTCAGTACCACGGTCACGTCGTCCTCGTAGTGGTCGGCCAGGGTCCCGATCAGCGCGTCGCAGGCGGCTTCGAGATCCTCGCAGGACGCGGACAGGACCGTCTCCAGCGCGAGTATGCCCTGGTCGAAGGCGCGGGTCCGGCTCTCCACCAGACCGTCAGTGAACAGCGCGAGCACCGCGCCGGGCGGGAGGGTGACAGCGGCCTCCCGGTAGATCTCCATGCCCAGCCCCAGCGACTCGCCGCCCGGCAGATCGAGGATTCGCGTGGTCCCGTCGGGAAACGCGAGGACGGGCGGCAGGTGACCGGCTCCCGCGATCACGCACTCCCGGCTGACCGGATCGATGACCGCGTAGGCACAGGTGGCCAGCACGAGGTTCGGCAGCGTCGCGGCCAGACGGTTCAGCCGCTCCAGCAACTCCGCTGGCGGCAGATCCAGATCGGCCAGGGCGTGGGCCGCCGCACGCAATTGCGCCATCACCGCGGCGGCTTCGGGGCCGTGGCCCATGACATCGCCCACGACGAGCCCGGTCCGGTCGCGCGGCAGCGGGATGACGTCGTACCAGTCGCCCCCGATGAGCTGCCGGTCGGCCGGCAGGCAGCGCCAGGCCATTTCCAGTCGCGATGGCGCGGCCGGTTCGGCGGCCAGCAGGCCACGCTGCAAGGCGTCCGCGATGGTCCGCTGCTTGAGCAAGGTCAGCGCGCCCACGATCGTCGTGCCGGCGCGGGCGACCAGGGTGGCCGCCGCCGTGGCGTCGCTGCCGGCGAACGCGAGCTTTCCCGGTTCCCGGGCCAGCCCGATGAACCCGATGACGGTGTCGTGAACGATCATGGGCAGCGCGAGGAACGACGTGTAGCGGGCCAGCATTGTCTTGCCGTCGCTGCGAACCTGGTCCAGGGTGGCGCCGTCAAGCTGTTCGTAGACAACCGGGAGGCCGCTGTGCACGCAGCGGCCCAGCGGCGAGTCCTCAGCGAACGCGATCACTTCCCCCGGCGGGAAGGCCGTGTCGGTGTTCTGCTGGCCAGTCGAGGAGAAGCCGCTTCCAAGACGACGGGCCAGCACCACGCCGCCGGCCTGGTGGGCCACTGGTTCACCACGGAACAGCCGTTCCAGGACGAACACGCTCGTCGCGTCGGCGAAACCCGGCACGGTCGCGTTCAGCACCTGTCTCGCGATCTCGGGCAGGTCGAAACCGGCCCCCAGCAGCAGTCCCAGCTCGCCTCGCGGCGCCGGGCCGGCTGACGTTGAGCCACGCGGCCCTGAGCCACGCGGCCCGGAACCAGGCGGCCCGGAACCAGGCGGTGCTGAGCCGGCCGGTGCCGCGCGGACTGATGCCGCGCCGGCCGGTGCTGAGCCGATCGGACTGCCCGGAGCGCCCGCCTCATCCGTCACCAGTACTCGGCCTCCGGGTTGCCCTGCCACAGCGGACGATTCCGGCCAAGGGCGGCAAATGCCGCCTAAGATGCCACACCGCCTCTAAACCAGTTAAGGCTACCCTAACCGTCGGTGCAAATGCGGTCTACATCCTGCCACGAACGGGCGCCGAGGGAACGCCACCGAGAGACGAACGAGGGTCCAGCGAGCGGCCGGGCGGCCGGACCGTCCTCATTCAGCGACCGCATAGGGAAGGCTTACAGCCTGATAACGGCACCGGGACGACCCTGGCCAGGGAGGGGTGCGGTGGCAGTTACTTGAATGAAAGTCTGTGGCAGCCGTGCCAGAGTCTCTCTGTTCGGGAGGGGCGAAAACATGATCAGGCGGATGCTGGCGGCAGCTGGGGTGGCGGTCGTGGTGTCCGGGATAGCGGTCTCGTCAGTCTGGGCCGCACCCACCGGGCGAGCCGCACCCACCGGGCGAGCCGAAACCGCACTACTCCCCCGCGCCGGCCAGTGGTGGTTCACCAGCTGGAAGATACTGCCCAAGGTCTGGCCGCTGTCGCAGGGCGCAGGCGTCAGCGTGGCGGTACTCGACACCGGGGTGCAGGCCAGCGTGCCTGACCTGCGCGGCGCGGTCGTGCCCGGCGGCGACGTCACGGGCCACCGGACCAACGGCGAGACCGACTTCAACACCGACGGCGACGGTCACGGGACCATGATGTCGGTCCTCATCGCCGGGCAGGGCAACGGTACCGGCGGCACCGGAATGGCCGGCGTCGCCCCGAGGGCCAAGATCCTGCCGGTCGTGGTCAATGCCGGTACGACCGACGTGACCGCCGATCCCGGCGCGATGGCGGCGGGCATCATCTACGCGGCGAACCACGGCGCGAAGGTCATCGATGTCTCGCAGGAACATCCGGCCGCCTCCGCGGCGGGGTGCGACGCGGCGGAGCAGGCGGCCGTGGCCTACGCGCTGGCTCGCGACATCGTGGTCATCGCGGCCGCGGGTGACAGCAACCTGATCGGCGCCGCGCCGTCCGAGCCCGCCTCATGCGCGGGGGTGCTCGCGGTGGGTTCCGTGCAGCCCAACCGGGCACTGTGGCCCGGCGACACGCGCCAGCCATACATCACCGTGGTGAACCCGGGCGCTGACCTGGTCACGTCGGGCCGCGACGGACGGCTGGTGGCCAACGTGAGCGGCACGCGGGCCGCGAGCGCGCTGGCGGCCGGCGCGGTGGCGCTGATCAGATCGCGATACCCCGCGTTGCGGTGGTACCAGGTGGTCCAGCGGCTGACCGGCACGGCGCTGCGGGCCGGCGGGGCGGTGCCCAACGACTCGTTCGGGTACGGGATCTTCCGGCTGAGCCAGGCGGTGAACGCGACCGCCTTCCCGGTGGCGGCCGGTGCGCCCGATCCGGTATACGCGAAATTCCGGGCCTGGCTGGCCACCGCGGCGGGGCGGTCGGTCTCCTGGCAGTTCACCAAGCCGCAGACGCCGCCGCGGACCGCGAAGCCGTCCGGGCCGGGCGGATCCGCTCTCCCCGTCCTCGTCGCGATCATCGCCCTGCTGGCCGCGGCGGGCGCGGGTGTGCTGGCGTATCGAGCACGCGCGACGAGTACCGCGACGGCGGCCGCCGCGGCGGCGCGGGGCCGCCATGTCTCCCGCGGGCCAGGGTGGAATGCCCCACGGCGCCCCCGGGGAGAGGAGTCCGAGGCCACCTTCCCCGACCTGCTGGCCCGCGAAGACATGTCTGTCCTGCTGGCCGAACCCGACCAGTTCCCCTACGACGATCAGGCCGGTGAGTACCTGCCGCTCGGCGACACCACGTCGTACCGGATCCCGCCGTACAGCCCCACTCCAGGAGACGGCTCCCTCGCACCGGATCGCGCCGACCCGCGTATCTTAACGGGCATGAATGCTCCCGGTGACGGTGACGGTGACGACCAGGCCTGCTGCTCGTCCTGACCCGCCGGCGGCCGGCCTCTGATCCCTCCATAGCGGTCTTCGGCGACCAGGCGCTGCTGACCCACTGGCTTGAGCACACGCCGTTCTGACGGTAACCCGGCGTGTTTCCGGCAGAACCGCTCAAAACCCTTTACGACGAACGGCGGTGGTTTCTCCGCCACCCGGCCCGTAAGGTCGTGCGCAGGAGTTTTCCGGCACGCGACAAAACGAGGGGCACCGATGACCGGGATTGACAATGGGCTGGCCAGGCGGATGTGGCATCAGCTCGAGCCGCTGCACGCCGTCTTCTACTACGCGCCTGACGTGTTCGCCGAAGCCGCCGCGCTCGGCTACGCGGTGGACACTCGCTGGCCGAGTTACTTCGCCTGGCGGGCGGCGCCGCTCGGCCCGGCGGGTCCGCGGCAGGTGACCGCGGTGTGCTACAGCTTCAGCCCGCGCATGGTGGCCGGACACGTACCCGCCGCGTGGGCGGTGGCCGGACCGGAAAAGCTGCTGGCCGCCCGGATGCGCGCGGTGGACCGGATGTGGCGGACGCTGGCCGGGGACCGGCTCGGCGACCCCGGGCTGGCGGAGGCCGCGCGACTGGCCCGTGAAGCGGCGCTGGCCGCGAACACCGCGGGACGCCCGCTCGCCGCGGCGAACGCCGACCTGCCGTGGCCGGATGAACCACATCTGGTGCTGTGGCAGGCGGCGACCGTGCTCCGGGAGCACCGCGGCGACGGACATGTCGCGGCACTGCTCACCGCGGGCCTGGATCCGTGTGAAGCACTGGTGTCCTTCGCCGGGATCGGCGCCGCACCCGCGGAGACGTTCGCCAGCCGCGGCTGGACCGACGCGGAGTGGACGGCGGCCAGGGACCGGCTGGCGTCTCGCGGCTGGATCGACGCCGACGGCAACGCCACCGACCGGGGCCGGGACGGCCGGGACGAAATCGAATGGCGCACCGACCGGCTGGCCGACGAGCCGTGGCAGGCGCTCGGCGCGGACCGGGCGCAGCGGCTGGCGGAGCTTACCCTGCCGCTCCTCAGCGCTGCCCTGTCCGCCGGGCTGTTTCCCGAGCAGACCACGCTGGGCATCAGGAACGTGGCGCCCCCGGCTCCCCGGCCGTAGCCGTCCGGCTACCGCGGGATCTCCCCGCCGCTCGTCGGTACCCAGAACCTCAGCTTGCCCTGCCGTTCGTCGTCCAGCACGCCGCCATTCGCCTCGATCACCCGCCGGGAGGCCAGGTTGGGCACGTCGCAGGTGATCAAGGCCGGGTCGATGCCCATGGCGTGAGCCCGCGTCAGCGCGGCCCGGAGCATGGCGGTGGCATGGCCCTGGCGGCGTGCGGCGGGACGGACGTCGTAGCCGATGTGGCCGCCGTTCTCGCGCAGCCGGTCGTTGAGCCGGTGACGCAAGGTGATCCGGCCCAGGTAGTCCCGGCCGTCCACCCACCACCAGGTGGTGCTGGGAACCCGCCCGGCTGGCCGGGGCGTCTCCTCCTCAGACTGCGCCAGCAGAGCCGCGACAAAGGCGGCGAAACCCTCGGGCGTGTCCCAGCGCGCCCGCCATTCCCGGATCTCCGTCCCGATCATCGATTCGTCGTCCGCCCCGCCGCGGCCCTCGCTCATGAACTCCTTCATCGCGACGAGGAAGGACTCGGCCACCGCGACCGTGGGTCGGCTCAGCTCCGGCATTCCCCCAGTCAACTAACGACAGCCGCGGCGGCGCAAACTCATTTACGTTCGCGGGCCCCCGGGAGGACGCGGGACGCCCGGCTGCCGGGGCTCTTGACGGGCGGGCGCGGAAGGCGTTGGGTGACGGCAGGACCCGGCGGCCCAGCGGCCCAGCGGCAGGGCGGTCGCGCGGGGAGCAGGCACGCCGGCGTTCGCTCCGATATCGGATCCCGGCGTGCGGTTAGTGCTCCTCCCCGCAGAGGTGGTGACTGTAATGGTCCGGATCCGCACACTCGCAGTCGTGCTTGGCGTAGCGCTCGCCCTGGCCGGCTTCGGCGCCTCCCCCGCGCCAGCCGGATCGGCCAGTGCCTGGCCGGCCGGAATCAACCCCGACAGCGCGACCATCCCCCAGCTCGAGCACGCGATGGACGCGGGAACGCTCAGCTCAGTGGCCCTGACGGACTTCTACCTGCACCGCATCGGCCAGCTGAATCCCCTGCTCCACGCGGTCATCACGGTCAACCCGGACGCCCTGGCCCTGGCTCGCGCGAGTGACGCGGCCCGCAGGTCCGGGCACGTCCGGAGCCCGCTCGAAGGAATCCCCGTCCTGCTCAAGGACAACATCGGCACCGGCGACCGCGAGCCGACCACGGCCGGCTCTCTCGCGCTGGTCAACGCGAAATCACCGGACGCCTTCCTCGTCACGAAACTGCGGGCGGCGGGCGCGGTGATCCTCGGGAAGACGAACCTGTCGGAGTGGGCCAATTTCCGGTCCACCCAGTCCACCAGCGGCTGGAGCGCGGTCGGTGGCGTCGTTAACAATCCCTACGCGCTCGACCACAACGCCTGCGGTTCCAGCTCCGGCTCGGCGGCAGCGGCAGCGGCCGACCTCGCCACCGTCACCGTCGGCACCGAGACCGACGGGTCGATCGTCTGCCCGTCCTCCGCCAACGGCGATGTGGGGCTCAAGCCGTCGGTCGGCGTGATCAGCCGGACCGGGATCGTGCCGATCTCGCATGAGCAGGACACGGCCGGGCCGATCACGCGCAACGTCACCGACGCCGCGGTCCTGCTCGGGGTACTCCAGGGCATGGACCCGGCCGACCCGGCGACGGCGGCGGCGCAGGGCCACACCTTCAGCGATTACACCCGTTTCCTCAACGCCGATGCGCTGCGCGGAGCGCGGCTCGGCATCTGGCGGGCAGGCAACGAAGGCCTGAACAGCGACACCGACACCATCTTCAGCAACGCCGTCGGCGAGCTCCGTTCGCTCGGCGCCACGGTGGTGGACCCGGTCGTGCCGCCGGGCCTGAACGACATCGGCGGCCCGGAGAACACCGCGCTGCAGTGCGAGTTCAAACACGACATCAACGCCTACCTGGCCGCACTACCCGGCAGCCACCCGGCCGACCTGGCCGGCCTGATCGCGTTCGACAACGCGAACGCCGCACGCGAGATGCCGTTCTTCGGCCAGGAGATCTTCCAGATGGCCCAGGCCACCCAGCCCGGAAGCACGGCCTGCGTGACCGCCCGGCAGCAGGCCACCGCACTGGCGCAGAACTCGATCAACGCGCTGATCAAAGGCGATCACCTGGACGCCATCGTCGCGGTGACCGGAAGCCCGGCCTGGCAGACCGACCTGGTGCTCGGCGACCACGGCATCATCGGCACATCCACCCCCGCCGCGGTGGCCGGCTACCCCGACATCACCGTCCCCGCCGGCTCCGCATTCGACCTGCCGGTCGGCATCTCGTTCATGGGACCGCAATGGAGCGAGCCCGAGATGATCGCGCTTGCCTACTCATTCGAGCAGGGAACCCACGCCCGCCACGCGCCCAGGTTCCTGCCCACCACGCCGACCACCGACGGCGTGAACCCGCGCCCGCCCGGCTCACCCGGTACCGGACAGGTCACCGCCCCGGACGGCGGTACGGGCACCCCGTCCCTGCCCCCGGCGAGCACAGTGGTAACCCGCACGCCATACGGCCGCCTCTTCTGACCCGCGGAAGGATTGAGCTGTCCCGGACCGGCGGCTTACTGTGTGTTTACTGGTCAGTAGGAACTGATCAGGCGCCAGCGAGTGAGGCTGACATGGATGATGTGAACCTGGCCAGGCAGGCGGAACGCGCGCTTGACCGGCATGGTGACTACGACTCGCTGTTCTTCGAGGGACAGTGGCACTCCAGCGGCGCGCAGGCCGGCCGGGCGGCGCGCGTCGCCACCGGGCTGGCCGCGCTCGGCCTGAGCCCCGGCGACCGGCTGCTGGTCCTCATGGCCAACTGCCCGGAGGTAATGGTCACCTACACCGCGGCCTGGCGCGCCGGTGCCGTGGTCACCCCGCTGATCTTCCTGGTCAGCGACCACGAACTCCAGGCCGCGCTGGTCGACTCCGGTGCGGTGGGCGTGATCACCACCGGGGAGTTCCTGCCCAAGGTGCTCACCGCGGTGGCCGGAGCACCCGACGTCAAGTTCGTGGTTTCGGCCGGGGGCACTCCTGGCGCGGAGCATGCCTCCGTCCCGGTCCATGGCTTCGACGAGTTGGAAGCGGCGGCGCCGGGTTCGATCACGCCCCGGTCCGGAACCGATCTGGCCGCGCTCCTGTACACCGGCGGCACCACAGGGCGGGCCAAGGGTGTCCCGCTCACCCACGCCAACCTGAACTGGTGCGGGCAGTCCGTCGACCAGGTGTCGGCCGCCGCCCACCTGAACACGCACCTGCTCCCCCTGCCGCTCGCGCACGCGTACGGGCTGCTGGTGTTGTGCGCGGGCATGCACCGGTCCGAGCGCGGCCAGACCATCCTCATGCGCTGGTTCGACCCGGCCGGCTGGCTCAAGCTGGCCCAGGAACACCACGTGCAGGCCAGCGCGATGGTGCCGTCGATGATCCAGATGCTGCTGACCCAGCCGCTGGAAGAGGCCGACCTGTCCGCGCTCGCCGCGCTCTCTTCCGGAGCGGCCCCGCTGGCGGCCGAGGTGCGGACCGAGTTCGAGGCCCGGGTGCCGAGCGCGACGATCTACGAAGGCTACGGCTGTACCGAGTCGGCGACGATCATCTCGGCGAGCCCGATCGGCCAGCGGCGCCTCGGCAGCGTCGGACTGCCCGTGCCCGGCTGCGAGATCTCCATCCGCGACGACAAGGATTCCGGACTCCCGCCCGGCCAGGACGGCGAGATCTGCGTACGCTCGCCAGGCGTGATGTCCGGCTACTGGCACACCACCGACTCCACCGTCACCGTAGTATCCAATGGCTGGCTGCATACCGGCGACATCGGCCGCGTCGATGCCGAAGGCTACCTGTACGTGGTGGACCGGAAGAAGGACCTGATCCTGCGGGGCGGATTCAACGTCTTCCCGCGGGACGTCGAGGAAGCGCTGCTCGCCCATCCGGCGGTAGCCCAGGCCGGCGTGATCGGGCGGCCGGACGAGCGGGTCGGTGAAGAGGTGGTCGGCTTCGTCTCGCTTCGGCCCGGCGCCGAAGCCACGCCCGAGGAACTGATCGAGCACGCCAAGCGGCGGCTGTCCGCGGTCAAGTACCCGCGTGAGATCAGGATCGTGCCGTCCGTCCCGCTGACCAGCGTCGGCAAGCTCGACCGCAAGCAACTGCGGCAATGGCTCGCCATCGGTTAGCCGATAACATGCTCGGTTATGACGAGCAACGGACCTGATGGCACGACGTGACTGGTTCGGCCTGTCCTACCTGGTAGCCGCCGAGAGCGGCCTGCCCGCGCTGACCGAGATCATCGGCACTTGACCTCCGGTCTTCCGCTGTTCCTGGTGGACGCGGACGGGGTCTTGAATCCGTACGCGGCCCCGGCGTGCCCGCCCGGCTACATCGAGTACGAGTTCTTCCCCGGCGAGGCTCATTTCTTCCGCGTCGTCCAACGCGAAACGCCGCAATCCTCCGCCTGTTATGTCCAGCAGGGACGTATTGTGGCGGATCGAGCCTGTGATCGAAGTCGCGGTATCGCGTCGCGACCGCTCCCGCAGCTTCCGGATTGCCTGAATGTCCGGTAACTCCCGAACGAGATTTGGATTAAGACGGAACATCCGTGCTTGACGGAAATTTAATGTACGAATTCGGCCGTCAAAGTTCCGCGTAGCATCGAATTTCCGCGCTCGTGGCCACTGGGATTCGCGGGACACCAACATCCCGCGCTAAACGGCAGTGCGCTATATCGAGGGCGTGTCAATTGCGCAATCGATCCGGTCGGCAACGCCGCACGATGCATCATGCGGACCGCCAGCCCCAGCAGGCGCCTGGTACCAGGCAGCACGAAGCTGACCGCTGGCAACAGCTCCCGACGCCGGACGAATATCATGCTTAAACCCGGCAAATCCCCGCACACCACCCGCCCCGCAACCCACCCGCCCTCGATGTCATGGAAGATTGGACCCCCACGGAAGAAAAGGCGCCGGAAACCGGCGCCCAATCCTCCAAAGGACTCTAAACTTCCGTCTTATCCCACCGCTGCCTGCCGCGCATATGTTGACATATCCGATTTGCCCGGGCGAGGGTTAACCATTTCGGGGTTGGGGTCATCCTCGGGAGGTGGACCATCTCCGGGGTTGAGGCATCTCGGGGGTTGAGGCATCTCGGGGTTGAGGCATCTCGGGGGTTGAACAAGTCTCGGGGGGTTGAACCACCGTCGTTCAGGATAATGGGGTTATCCGGCCGGTTACCTCGCCAAAGCTGAGGCGATCGCCATCCGTCCCGGGCGCGGTCGCGGAGATCGTCACCTCATCGCCGTCTTGGAGGAAGGTCCGGACCGTGCCGTCCGGGAGCGCGATCGGTTCCGCGCCGCCCCAGCTCAGCTCCAGCAGGGACCCCCATTGTGCCCGGGCGGGGCCGCTGACCGTTCCGGACGCGAAGAAGTCGCCGGTGCGGACGCTCGCGCCGTTGACGGTCATGTGGGCGAGCATCTGAGCCGCGGTCCAGTACATGGTGGCGAACGGCGGGCTGGACAGATGCTGTCCGTTCAGCCGCACCTCCAGCGTCAGATCCAGCCCGTGGCTCCCGGCGTCCGCGAGATACGGCAGCAGCTCGGCCGAACGCGGCGGCGGGTCAACCCAGGCGTCCGCGAGCGCGTCGAGCGGAACGATCCAGGGCGAGATCGAGGTGGCGAACGATTTGCCGAGGAACGGGCCGAGCGGCACGGTCTCCCATGTCTGCAGGTCACGGGCCGACCAGTCGTTGACCAGGAAGACGCCGAACACGTGGTCGGCGAGCTCGGTCACGCTCACCGGTGTCCCATGCGGCGAGCCTGCCCCGACCACGAAGCCGACCTCGGCCTCGAAGTCCAGCCGCACCGACGGCCCGAACACGGGACCGGACCCAGGACCGGCGGACTCGGGGGCTCGGCGCTGGCCGCTCGGCCGTCGCACCGGCGTGCCGGACAGCACGACGGTGCCGGACCGGCCGTGGTACCCGATCGGCAGGTGCTTCCAGTTCGGCGTGAGCGGCGCCGAACCGGGGCGGAATATGCGGCCGGCGTTCGTCGCGTGCTGCTCGCTGGCGTAAAAGTCGACATAGTCACCCACCTGGAAAGGCAGGTGCAGGCGCACATCCGCGAGCGGGTGCAGCGCGCGCTCGACGACGCCGCGGTAACGGTCCTCGGTCAGCAGTCCGGTGATCCGGGCCCGTACCTCGGTCCAGCGGGCCCGGCCCTGGGCCATGAAGCCGTTCAGCGCGGGCTCGCGGAACGCCGGGACGGAATCGAGGGCCGCCACGAGGTCGAGGACCGAATCACCGATCCGGACTCCGCACCGCGGCGGTTCCCCATGGACCGAGAAGACGCCGTACGGCAGGTTGGCCAGTCCGAACCCCGGAACCGCGTTATCCATCGGCCTCCTGGAGGTGGCGCAGGCGCTCGCCTACGTAGATCTGCCGCGGCCGGGCGATCTTCTGCTCCGGATCGCTGGAGTTCTCCTGCCACTGGGCCAGCCAGCCCGGCATGCGCCCGATCGCGAACAGGACCGGGAACATCGCCACCGGGAAGCCCATGGCCTGGTAGATGATGCCCGAGTAGAAGTCCACGTTGGGGTACAGCTTGTGGCTGACGAAGTAGTCGTCGGCCAGCGCGATCCGCTCGAGTTCGAGCGCGATGTCCAGCAGCGGATTACGCCCGGTCACTTCGAAGACCTGGTCCGCGACCGTCTTGATGATCCTGGCCCGCGGGTCGAAGTTCTTGTACACCCGGTGGCCGAAACCCATGAGCCGCATCTCGCCGCGTTTGACCCGCTCGATGTAGGCCGGCACGTTGTCCACCGAGCCGATGTCGCGCAGCATGCGCAGCACCTGCTCGTTCGCGCCGCCGTGCAGCGGGCCGTACAACGCGGCCGCGGCCGCTGCCGCCGCCGAGTACGGATCCACCCCTGAGCTGGAGACCGCGCGCATGGCGTTGGTCGAGCAGTTCTGCTCGTGATCGGCGTGCAGGATGAACAGCACGTCGAGCGCGTGCTCGAGCACCGGGTTGGGCTGGTACCTGGGCTGGGACATCTTGTCCATCATGTTCAGGAGGTTGCCCGTGTAGGAGAGCTGGTCGTCCGGGTAGGCGTACGGCAGGCCCTTCGCGTGCCGGTAGGCGAAGGCGGCCAGCGTAGGCATCTTCGCGATCAGCCGGATGATCTGCTTTCGCTCGATCTGCTGATCCTTGACGCGGCTGGCCTCCGGGTAGAACGTCGAGAGCGCGGCGACGGTGCTCACCAGGATGCCCATCGGGTGGGCGTCATGATGGAACCCGTCGATGAACTTCTTGACGTTCTCGTGCACGTAGGTGTGATGCGAGATCTCGTACGACCACGACGCGGACTGCGCCTTGTCCGGCAGTTCTCCCTCCAGGAGGAGGTAGGCGACGTCGAGGAAGGAAGAGTTCCGGGCGAGTTCCTCGATCGGGTAACCGCGGTAGCGGAGTATCCCCTTATCGCCGTCGATAAATGTGATCGCGCTTCGGCAGCTTGCCGTGTTCATGAACGCGGGGTCGTAGGAGAGCAGGCCGAAGTCGTCGTCTGATGTCTTGATCTGGCGCAGATCAGTGGCGCGGATAGCGCCATCCACTATGGGAAGTTCGTAGCTTCGGCCAGTTCGGGAGTCGGTTACTCGCAGTATGTCGCTCGTCGTCATGTCTAGACCATAGGCCTCCGCGACGGACTCTAAACAGGCCTACCCCCATTCAGCGGTTCGTGATCGTCGTCACCACCTTCCACCTAGGCTTTCATCCGTGGATCCAGTCTGGGCACTACGGCAGATCGCGTTTCAGCTCGAGCGCTCCGGCGCTCCGACCTACCGGGTCCGTGCGTTCCGCCGGGCCGCCGACGTGGTGTCCGGCCTCGGCGCGGACGAGCTGGCCGATCGCATCCGCACCGGGACTTTGCGGACCCTGCCTGGGATAGGTGAGGTCACCGCGGCGGTCATCACCCAGGCGGCCAGTGGCCAGGACCCGGACTACCTGACCCGGCTGATCGGCGAGGGGCCGCCGCCCCCGCACACCGGGCTGCGGGCCGCGCTGCGCGGTGACTGCCATACCCATTCGGACTGGTCGGACGGCGGCAGTCCGCCGCTGGAGATGGCCGAGGCGGCACGCGAGCTGGGCCACGAATGGATCGCGCTGACCGATCACTCCCCCAGGCTCACCGTGGCCAACGGCCTGTCGGCGTCGCGGCTGGCCGATCAGCTCGACCTGATCGATTCGCTGAACGTTTCGCTGGCGCCGTTCCGCATCCTGAGCGGGATCGAGGTCGACATCCTGGAAGACGGCTCGCTGGACCAGTCTCCGGAGCTGCTGGGCCGCCTCGATGTCGTGGTGGCCAGCGTCCATTCCAAGCTGCGGATGCCATCGGACGCGATGACCGCGCGCATGGTGGCCGCGATCCGCAACCCGCACACCGATGTCCTCGGGCACTGCACGGGCCGGATCCTGGTGGGGCGGGGCAGGCCGGAATCTGCCTTCGACCCCGAGGTGGTGTTCAGCGCCTGCCGCGACAACGGCGTCGCGGTCGAGATCAACTGCCGTCCGGAGCGCCAGGACCCGCCCGACCCGCTGCTGCGGCTGGCCGCCGAGACCGGCTGCCTGTTCACCATAGATACGGACGCGCACGCGCCAGGCCAGCTCGACTGGATAGGCAGCGGCTGCGTCCGGGCCGAGCAGTCCGGCATTCCGCCCTCGCGGGTCGTCAATACCCTTAACGCGCTTGCCATCACCGGTCAGGCGTGGCGAAGATGAAACCATGGTTGGCGAGCCTGACGGAAACGACGACGTTCTCGAGTTCGGCGACACCGAGGGCGGTGGCGGCTGGTCCGGTCGCGGCTGGCCTCGCCGGTCCAGATCGAAGTGGGCGGTCGCCGGCATAGCCGCAGGTGCCGCGATCGCGGGTGCCGCCACGCTCGCGGTCAGCGCCGGGACTCACGGAGCCGCCGCGGCACGGTACCCGGGGGTCAGCCCGGTCAGCTCGGTCGGCGCTGCCGCCTTCATCGGCTCGGGCACCGTGCAGAGCGCCGGCTCGACCTCCCAGATCATCGTGATCAGCGGCCACACCGTCCACGTGCACTGCCACCTGCCCGGCTGATACCGCCAGCGTGGCGGTCGTCCCCCTAGTCGAGGACGGCCTGGACCCGGCGCAGCACTTCGCCGGTGCCGAGCGCGGCGGCGATCTTGACCAGGTCCGGGCTGCGCCGCGTTCCGGTGAGCAGCACCCTGATCACCTGGGATGCCTCTTCGATCGAGCCGGGGTACGCGTCCGGATCCTGCTTGTACACCTTCTTGCTGGGCGCGAACCCGAGCTTCGCGGCCAGCTCGCGAACCTGCCCGAACCAATCGGTGACCGGCCCGGGCGGCTGGTAGTTCACCGCGAACTCGGACGCGATGGCGCGGACCAGCTCGGGCGCCAGGCCCCCGAACCGGCTGTCGGCGGGATCGGTCAGCGGCGTGAAGATCTCCGCGAAGAAGTAGCCGTACACGGTGCGGAAGTCCGACCATTTCCGCAGGTCCTTGCGGGGATTCGGCACCCCCTCCCGGTCGATGGCCAGCGCCGCCAGTGCCAGCGGCCGCTGGGCGGACACGAGCTGTGCCAGCTCCGGGTCGTACCGGTCGGCCCAGCCGATGTACCGGTCGGCGATCTCCTTGCCGCTGAGCGTGGCAACGAAGTCGGCGCTGATGTCGTCCAGCTTCACCAGGTCCACCAGCGGGCCGGCGGTGCCCATCTCGCTCAGCCGGATCGGCTCGGCCAGCGCCTCGGGAAGCGGCATCTCCGCGAGCCGCCCATTGGCGAGACCGCGGAGGTAGTACTTGACGGCCTCGAGCGGGTAGCCCTGCTCCATATAGAAGGAGACGGTCGCCTCGGGGTCCCTCCGCTTGGACAGCTTGCGCCTGCTGCCGCCCTCCTGCTTCATCAGCGGCGCGATGTGGGCGTAGCGGATGCGCTCGAAGCCGAGCGCGTCGAACAACTGGTGATGCAGCGGCACCGAGGAAACCCACTCCTCGCCGCGGATGACCACGCTGATCCGCATCAGGTGATCGTCAACGGCGTGGGCCAGATGGTAGGTGGGCAGCCGCGGCTCGGTGCTCTTGAGGATGATCGCGTCGTTGCGGTTGTCGTCCTGAGTCAGCTCGCCGCGGATGGCGTCGGTGAAGCTGACCCGCACGCCGGCCATGCCCGGTGAGCGGAACCGCACCACGTACGGCTCCCCCGCGTCGAGCTTGGCGGTGACCTGGTCCGGCGGAGCGTCCCGCCAGATGGCCCACTGGCCGTAATAGCCGGGCCGCGCGCCGGCCCGCCGCTGCCGTTCGCCGATATCCGCCAGCTCTTCCCTGGTGGCGAAGCACGGATATGCCTTGTCCTGGCGCAGCAGCTCCCGGACGTAGGTGAGGTAGATGCGCTGCCGCGCGGACTGGGTATAGGGCGCGTAGGAACCGGTCAGCTCATCCTCGTCCGGATCGAGCCCGAAGTAATCGAACGCCTCGGCGAACTGTTCCGCCGCACCCTCGGTAACCCGCGCCTGATCGGTGTCCTCGATGCGCACCAGGTAGCGCCCGCCGGAGTTCCGGGCGATGTCCAGGTCGATCATGGCCACGTACACGCCGCCGATGTGCAGGTACCCGGTCGGGCTGGGCGAGAACCGGGTGACCTCCGCCCCGGCCGGCAGGCTGCGCGGCGGGTAACGGTATTCCCAGTGCTCAGAACCGGGCAGGTCGGCCGGGAACAGCGAATCGACGACGGTCTGGCTCAGCATGGTCGGTTAAGGCCCCCAAACGATAGTCAGCGCTTGCGAGCCTACCGGTTCGCGGTCCCCCGCCTGGGCCGCCAGAATGGCGGGATGGCCAGGGTGTCCAGGGCGGCCTTCTATGCTCACTTCACGGACAAGACCCGCCGCAACTTTGACATCCGACTACCAGGAGGGACATGCGACGAGCCGAGGAACCCACCGCCGAGCAGCCGCTTACCCGGACCGTGCTGCTCGATGTCCGGCTGAGCCATGTAAAGGACATCAGCCGTGTCCAGATCCGCGAGATCCGGATCCTGCCCGGCCACGCGGCGGGAATGCACGTCCACAACGGCCCGGTAGTCGGGAGCATCCTGGGCGGGACGGTGACCTACCAAATCGAAGGCCAGTCCGCCGTGGTGCTTCATCCGGGAGATGTTTTCTTCGAGCCCGAAGGCGAGCACATAGCACGGTTTGACGCGGGCGAAGAGGGAGCGACGTTCCTGGCCTACTTCCTGCTCTCACCCGGCCAGGAACCGCAGCTCACCATGCTCAGCGAGTAAACTCCGCCGAAGTCATCGGTCGCCATGGCTGCTTGTGTATGTCATGCGGCTTCCCGTCTCCGCGTTCCAGCGGAAGCGGCTTGTGAAAAGTTTCACGATCCGCTTCCGCGGAAACGTCACGGACGTTGGGCTACCGGCGACAGCCGCCTGCTGACCTGCTGGCGCACGCGGCCTGAAATGTCAGTGGCCCGCAGTAGAAACATGACATGAAGTGGTCAGCAATAGCGGACAGCGAGCCTGCGCTTGGTGCCGTCGTCTTCGACAAGCTGATAGGCCCGGGCGTCCTCCTGGCCGGTACAACCCGGCGCGACGGGTCGGCGCGGATCAGCGGGGTTGAGCCGCTGATCCTGGACGGCGATCTGTGGCTGTCGATGATGCGCGCATCCGCAAAGGCGCTTGATCTTGCCCGGGATCCGCGGATCCTGCTGCACAGCATTGTCACCGGCCCTGAGCCGGCGGCTGAGATCAAGATGCGCGGCACCGTGCGGGCCGAAGATGATCACGACGTGCAGCGCCGTTACGCCGCCGCGGTGGCCGCTGAGATCGGCTGGCGTCCCGTAGTGGGTGAATTCACGCTGTTCACCGTGGATGTCGGCGACGTCACCTACATCGGCTACGACGCCGATACCAGGGGGCAGCATGTTGCCCGCTGGCCCGCCGGCCTGGAATACGTCCGCCCATCGATCACACCGACCAGCCTCGGGCCGCCCCAGCCGGTCCGGCGCCTGCTGAGCTGATCAGCTGGCGCTTCCGGAGTCTGGCTTTACTCGTGCCATACTTGCCAGCGCCCAGGCCGCTGCTAAGCCAGCTGCTAAGCCGATAGGAGTGCCATGCCCGCCCGATTCCAGCTCGTCATCGACTGCAAGTATCCCGAGCTGCTTGCCCGCTTCTGGGCGGGTGCCCTGGGATACGAACTCGAAACGCCCCCGGAAGGGTTCGCTACCTGGGCCGACTGGCGGCGCGACATCGGACTTCCCGACAGTGAGCCGGGAACGGGCGCGGACAGCATTATCGATCCCCGCGGTGACGGCCCCCGCATCTGGTTTCATGCGATGCCGGACGCCAAGGTGGTCAAGAACCGGCTCCACTTCGACATCCACGCCAGCACCGACGGCCCGTACTTGAGCAGCGTCCGGAACATTCCGCTCGAGATCCGCAAGCAGCGAGTCGACGCCGAGGCAAAGCGGCTGACCGATCTCGGGGCCACGATCACCGGAGCCTTGACCGCCGACGGCCTCGATCACTACGCGGTCGGGATGAAGGACCCCGAGGGCAACGAGTTCGACATCAACTGACGCCTTCGCCCGCCGCGACTCGGTCACCGCGCATGGTCCGACGTGGGCAGATCGTGCGCGGCCCGCGAGGCGGGCGGACCCGCGATGCCCGCTATGTGACGATGGCATGGATTTGCGCCACCGCGCCACCCAGCTGGGAGAATCTGGTACAGACGTGGCCACCGGTACCGCTATTCGGTTTCGAATTCGCGTAGAATGGGACGTGCGTGATAGTCGCTGGCCTCGTCGGTCCACCATGCCTGAACCGTTTTCAGCCTCGTTGGCGGGTCAAGGGTCCCAGCGCAGATGGAGATCCGGTCAGTGGTGAGCCCCGATTGCCAGAAAAGCGAGGAACCGCATTTCTGGCAGAAGGCATATCCCGCTTCCGGCACTGGATAGAACCATCGCAGATTCGAATCTCCGTCCTCGATCTTGAGGTCGGCGATATCGGCCGCGGTGGCGGCCATATGGTGACCCGTGAAGCGCCTGCACCGGTGACAATGGCAGTTGAAGACGTCCCGGAGATCTCCGAAGACCTGGAAGGAGACCGCGCCGCACAAGCACCGGCCCGATGCCCTGGGTGTCGTGTTCATGCCTCGCGCCTCCTGCGCGCAGGCTATCTGGCTCCGTATGCTCGAGGCCTACCGGGCCTGAGACAGCCCATAGCCGCGGCTCTGGGGGCATCGGCGCCAGCTGAGGCCTAAACTTCCAACAGAGGGGAACGGCTGAATGAGCCCGAACTGGGATCAGCTGACTCGTACCGAGGTGTTGCGCGCGATACAGGAGTACGACCGGCTGGGGCCGACGGCGTTCTTCTCCGCCCATGGTTTCGCCCCGGCCACAAGGCGGTAAGGCCGTAAAGGTGTTTGGGCGCAGATCACCTCATACGGCAGTATCAGCTGCATGACCGAACTCATCGATGTTTCCAGCGCATTCGGATACGGCGACTCAATCCTCGTCGGCGAGCGGGTGCGGCTGCGCGGCGTGCGTGACGATGACCTGCCCACGCTCGCGAAGTGGGAGATGGATCCCGGGCGCCTGACCACGCTGTCGACCTGGGTGATCCCGCCGTCTGAGGCAACGGCCAAGGAGCGCATCGCGAAGTGGTGCGCGAACGACGAGAACAACGCCGGCTTCGCCATCGAGACCCTGGACGATCCGCCGGTGCTGATAGGCAACCTCGGGCTGTGGGGCGCGCGTCCGAAGGACCGGTGCGCGACGCTCGGGATCGCCCTCGGCCGTGAGCACGTCGGCCGTGGCTATGGCACGGACGCGATGCGCGTCATCGTTGAGTACGGGTTCCGCGAGATGGGCCTGCACCGTATTCAGCTCAGTGTGGCGCCGTACAATCCCGCCGGGATCCGCGCCTACGAGAAGGCGGGATTCGTCGAGGAAGGCCGCTACCGCGAGGCGGTGCTGCACGACGGGCGCTGGTACGACGACGTGCTGATGTCCATCCTCGACCACGAATGGGCGGCCCGCCGGTCGTCCGGGAATCTATAGACTCGGCTTGACGTGGTTGTAGGGGATTAGTACGTAGCCGCAGGAGGATGGTAGTGCGCGACGCGGATGCCTCACAGGGTGCATCAGGTCCTCCCGCCCAGTCCCCCGGTTTCGATACTGGCGTGCCGAATATCGCACGGATTTATGACTATCTGCTGGGCGGGAAGGACAACTTCGCGGCTGACCGGGCTGTCGGGGATATGGTGACCTCCATTTTCCCCGGCATGGCCCAGTCAGCCAGGGCTAACCGGGCATTCCTGAACCGGGCCGTCCGCTATCTGGCCGGTGAGGCCGGTATCCGGCAGTTCCTGGACATCGGCACGGGGATGCCTACCGCCGGTAACACACATGAGGTCGCCCAGGACGTCGCCCCGGCCAGCCGGGTCGTCTACGTGGACAACGACCAGGTGGTGCTCATGCATGCCCGCGCGCTGCTGCGGAGCAGCCCGGAGGGCGCGTCCGCCTACATCAACGCCGACCTGCGTGATCCCGGCAAGATCCTCGCCGAAGCCGCGCACACGCTGGACTTCTCCGAGCCGATCGCGATCATGCTGCTATTGGTCTTGCATTTCATACCGGACGACGAGGCGTACGAGGCGGTAAGAACTCTGCTGGCCGCGGTGCCCCCGGGGAGCTTCCTGGTCATCTCTCACATGCCCAAGGACATCGAGGCCGAGTCGGTCAGCGAGATGATCAAGAAGGCAAGCGAGGTACCCTACTCGTCCCCGATGTACCCGCGCACCCGGGACGAGGTTGCCCGGTTCTTCGCGGGCCTCGAGCTCGCCGACCCAGGTGTGGTGGCGCTCCAGGACTGGCGGCCCGGATCGGAGTTCGAGGCCCGGGCCCGTGCGATCGTGTGGGGCGGCCTCGCGCGCAAGCCCTGACGTCACAGCCCTGACGCCACAGCCACAGCCACAGCTACAGCCACAGCGCACGGGTCAGATGCCGTAGCGGCTGCGGTGGCCGATCAGGTGGCGGGCGTTGCGCAGCGCCAGGGCGATGACGGTCTCCATCGGGTTGAGCCCGGTGGGACCGGGGAACAGGCTGGCGTCGGTGACGACCAAGCCTTCGGCGCCGTGGAATGCGCCGTAGCTGTCCACCACCCCCCGGCGCGGGTCCTTGTTCATCCGCGCGGTGCCCATGAGGTGGATGCTGAACAGCCGCATCGAGTTCGGTGGCACCGGCCTGGCCAGCAGCCGCCTGACCTCCGCCAGGCTGCGCGCTTGCGGCAGGCCGCCGAAGGGCAGCAGCACACGCCGTGCCCCGGCCGCGAACATCGCCTCGGCGGTCAGCTCGACGCCGCGCACCAGACGGGCGGCATCCGCGTCGGCGAGCTGGTAGAAGACCTGCGGGCCCAGACCTGGGACATGCCGGACCCGGCCCGTCCCGGAGTCCTCGATCAGCGGCCCGGCGGTGACCACGCGGTTGTAGTCCGCCATCAGCTCACCCAGTTCACGGCCGTGGCCGGGCAGCATCGCGGCCAGCAGCGGCGGCGCCAGGTTGTTCGCGGTCAGGATGATGCCCTCGCCGGTGAACTCACGGACCTGGAACGCCTGATGAACCCCGTGCCAGCCGATCACGTCCTCGTCGAAGAACGCGGCCAGCATCGTGTTGGGATGCAGGGACAGGTTCCGGCCCAGCTGCCCGGAGCCGGACCTCAGGCCGGACCGGGCCAGCAGCGCCGGGGTCTGCACCGCTCCCGCGGCCACGATCACCACCTTCGCGCGAACGGTCAGGGCCGGTCCGCGCCGGCCGCCCGGGCGGATGAAGCGGCCCTCGACTCCGGTCATTACCCGGCCGGACCTGGTGATCCGGTTCACCCGGCAGTCCGCGAACAACCGGGCCCCATGGGCCAACGCGCGCGGCACGCTGGTTACCAGCATCGAGCGCTTCGCGCCGGTCGGGCAGCCGCTGTTGCAACTGTTGCTGCCGGCGCAATGCAACTGGTTGCGCCGGTTCGCCACGATCCGCCAGCCCAGGGCGCCGGCGCCCGTCCTGAGCAGCTCGGAATCCCGCCCGACGGTCTCCGGATCCTGCTCCCCCACCGACAGCCGGGCCTCGGCCTGGGCGAAGTACGGCTCCATGTCCGCCTCGCCGATCCCGGTGACCTCGCTACCCCAGCGGGCCAGCACGGCCGGCGGGGTCCGCCATGACATGCCGCCGTTGACGACGGTTGACCCGCCGACGCACCTTCCCTCGGCGAACATCACCGATGGCTTGCCTATCGTCATCCCGCCGCCGCCGTCGCGGTACAGCGTCCGCAGCGCGCGCATGCTGTCGCCGGTGAAGGATTCCGTGGGGTGATAGCCGCCTTCCTCGATCAGGACCACCTCGACGCCGGCCGCGGCCAGCTCGGCCGCCATCGTCGCGCCCCCGGCGCCCGATCCCACGATGACAACGTCGCAGTCGGCCCGCACATCCGCCGCGACGTCGGCCTGCCCGATCACCCCCGCCAGAGTGGTCACTCTTGGGCCTCACGAGAACGGATCTCCGTCCCGTACCGCTCCAGCCGCCGCCGCGCCACCGCGGCGATGTACGGGCCGGGCTCATACCCGATCTCGCGCTGCACCTCGGGCAGCGCGTAATAGCACATGACGATGAGGCCCTTGAGCCGCTCCACCAGCGCGGCGATCCCGTCGCCCCGCGCCAGCACCGCCCGCAGGTACCCGTCCGCCGCGGTGTCGTCCAGCCGCGCGAACCGTCGGCCCCGCCCCGGCGGGTACAGCCGCGCCCCCTGATCGAAGGTCAGGAACGCGGCACCCAGCATCCGCCTGGCCCCGGGGCGCAGCGCGGCCAGCAGCAGGTCGAACTCGGCCAGGACACGCTCCGTCCGCCCCTCGGCCCGCACGCCGGGCGGGCACACCACCTCGGCGAACCGCGTGACCACGCGCCGGACCATACCGGAAACTTAGCGCAACCAGGCCGATCCGGCGCCGCGGCCGGAGGCCCAGGCCAATCCAGCACCGCCTGCTATCGTGGCCCAGTGACGGCGGTTACAGAAGCGAACGAGATGATCACCGGGTCAACCGCGCCTCCGCGGCACCTGATCGTCACCGCCTACGGTCTCTACGCGCGTTCCGATGGCGGCTGGCTGTCGGTCGCTTCGCTGATCCGGCTGCTCGCCGACCTGGGCGTGGACGAACCAGCCGTGCGTTCGGCCATCTCCCGGCTCAAACGGCGCGGCATCCTCACCGCGCGGCGGCACGAAGGCCAGGCGGGTTACGAACTGTCCGCCGAGGCCCTCGCCATCCTGCGCGAAGGCGACGCGCGCATCTTCCGTCGCCAGCGAGCCACCCTCGCCGACGGCTGGCTGCTGGCCGTCTTCTCGGTGCCGGAATCGGAGCGGCACCGGCGGCACGTGCTGCGATCGGAGCTGACCAGGCTGGGGTTCGGGATGGCGGCGCCGGGGGTGTGGATCGTGCCGGCCCATCCGCAGGACGCGACGGCGGACGTGTTGCGCCGCCTCGGGCTCGACGCCTACGCCGACCTGTTCCGGGCCGATCACCTGGCGTTCGGCGACCTGGCCGCCAAGGTCCGCCAATGGTGGGACCTGGACGAACTCCAGCGCCAGTACCAGCGGTTCGTCCAGGCCCACGAACCCGCCCTGCGGCGCTGGCGACGCCTCCCGGCCGACAGCGCGGACCGCGACCGCGCGGCCTTCACCGACTACATGCGAGCGCTCACGGACTGGCGCCGGCTCCCTTACCTCGACCCCGGCCTGCCCGCCGAACTGCTCCCCGACGGCTGGATCGGCAGCCACGCCGCCGACGTCTTCTTCACCCTCCGCGCCCGCCTAGCCGATCCCGCCGAAGCCCATGTGCGCCGGATCATAGGTGGCTAGCGCATCGCCGCGAAACCCTGGAGTTCGACGACGGCGGCGGGATCCCACAGGCGGCTGACCTCGACGGCCGCCATCGCCGGGTAGTCCATGCCGGCCAGCCGCCGCCACACGGCGCCGATCTCCTTGCTGTGCGCGCGATAGTCGTCAATGTTGACAACGTAGATCGTCATGCTGACCAGGTCCGCGGCCTGGCCGCCGGCCGCGGCCAGGGCGACCAGCACGTTGCGCAGCGCCTGGTCGAACTGCGCGACCACCCCGCCGGGAACGATCCGGCCACCGGCGTCGTGCCCGGTCTGCCCGGCCAGGAACACCAGCCGGTCGGCGCTGACCGAGATCGCGTGCGAAAAGCCGGACGGCCTGGCCAGCCCGGGAGGATTGATCCGTTCCACGCCCTCACCCTAGCCCTATAGCGCTACCTTGACGACCGTGCGAGAAACGACATACGCTCGCAGCGGAGGTTGCGCATGCGGATCGCGGTGCTGGGCGGCGGACCAGGCGGGCTCTACTTCGCCGCGCTGGCCGCCCAGCTTGGGCCGGGACACGACATCACGATCTGGGAGCGCAACGCGCCGGACGACACGTTCGGCTTCGGCGTGGTGTTCTCCGACGAGACGCTGGGCGGAATCGAGCACGCCGAGGTCGCGATCTACGCCGCGATGAGCCGCGAGTTCGCCCGCTGGGACGACATCGACGTGCACCACCGCGGGACGGTGTTCACCTCGGGCGGGCATGGGTTCGCCGCGATGAGCCGTAAGCGGCTGCTGGCCATCCTCCAGGACCGGTGCGCCGGACTGGGCGTCAGGCTGCTGTTCCGCACCGTCGCGCCCGACGTCGCCACGCTGGCCGCGACGCACGATCTGGTGGTCGCCGCCGATGGGGCGAATTCGGCGACCCGGGCGAGATACGCCAGTTCGTTCGTGCCAAATCTTGAGAAACGGCGCTGCAGGTATATATGGCTGGGCACCGATCTGGTTTTGAACGCGTTCAAATTCTACGTGCTCGACACGCCGGCCGGGGTCATGCAAGTGCACGGCTATCCGTACAGCCGTAAAGAAAGCACGATCATCCTGGAAATGCACGAGGATGTCTGGCGGCGCGCCGGTGGGGAAAACATTTACAACGAACGTACTGCCGTTCTCTGCCGGGAAATCCTGGCGGGCCACCGGCTGTACGGAAACAACTCCCGGTGGACCAGTTTCACCACGGTCAGATGCGCGACGTGGCGGCACGAGAACGTGGTCCTGCTGGGAGACGCCGCGCACACGGCGCATTTCTCGGTCGGGTCCGGAACCAAGCTGGCCATGGAGGACGCGCTCGCGCTCGCCGCGTGCCTGCACGAGGAGCCGGATGTGCCCAGCTCGCTCGCCGCGTATGAGGCGGAGCGGCGGCCGGTGGTGCTGTCGACGCAGCGCGCCGCGCAGGCCAGCCTGGAGTGGTTCGAGAACATCGGCCAGTACGTCGATCAGGATCCGCACCAGTTCGCGTTCAACATCATGACCCGCAGCCGCCGGGTCACCTACGACAACCTGCGCCTGCGCGACCCGGAATTCGTCGCGGAGATGGACGGCTGGTTCGCTTCGACGCTGGATCCCCCGCGCGAACCCGCGCCCCCCATGTTCCAGCCATTCAAGCTCGGGGCGTTGCCGCTGGTGAACCGGGTGGTGGTGTCGCCGATGGATATGTATTCCGCGCCGGACGGCGTGCCCGGCGACTTCCATCTGGTCCATCTGGGCGGCAAGGCGCTGGGCGGCGCCGGCCTGGTGATGACGGAAATGGTGTGCGTGTCGCCGGAAGGCCGGATCACGCCGGGGTGCGCCGGGATCTACACGGCGGAGCAGGAGGCCGCGTGGCGGCGGATCGTCGGCTTCGTGCACGGCCATTCGCGCGCCAGGATCGGTCTCCAGCTCGGGCATTCCGGGCGCAAGGGATCGACCAGGCTCATGTGGGAGGGCATGGACGAGCCGCTCGCCGAGGGCAACTGGGAGGTGTGCGGCCCGTCGGCCAACCCCTATTCGGCCAGGAGCCAGATACCGCGTGAGCTTTCCGTGGCGGAGATGGCGGAGATCAAGGGACAGTTCGTGGCGTGCGCCGCAGCGGCGGCGCGGGCGGGCTTCGATGTGCTGGAGTTGCACTGTGCCCATGGGTATCTGCTGTCGTCCTTCCTCTCTCCGCTGACCAACCGGCGAACGGACGGCTACGGCGGGTCGCTGGCGAACCGGCTGCGGTTCCCGCTGGAGACCTTCGACGCGGTGCGCGCGGCGTGGCCGGATGACCGGCCGATGACCGTCCGGATCTCGGCCACCGACTGGTGCCCGGACGGCATTGACGCCGACGACGCGGTGGAGATCGCCCGCGCGTTCGCCGAGCACGGGGCGGCCGGGATCGACGTGTCGACCGGGCAGGTGGTCAGCGAGGAACAGCCGGCCTTCGGGCGGAGCTATCAGACGCCCTACGCGGACCGGATACGCAACGAGATCGGCACGAAATACGGTGTCGCGGTGATAGCGGTGGGCGCTATCTCTTCCTATGACGACGTCAATTCGATCATCCTGGCCGGACGAGCCGACCTGTGCGCACTGGGCCGGACCCACCTGTACGACCCGCAGTGGACACTGCACGCCGCGGCCGAGCAGGGATACACCGGACCCGGCGCGGTGTGGCCGGACCCGTTCGCGGCCGGCAGCCGCAGGCCAGCGGCGGGGCGGACCGACGGGCCCCGGCCGCGTCTGGAGCTGATCCGGTCCGGCCCCCGCGAGACCGCCCACGCCCGCTGGTGTCCGTCATGACGGCGTTCGATCTGACCGAGGAGCAGCGGGCGTTCGCCGGGGAAGTCCGGACGCTGGCGCGATCCCGGTTGCGGCCGGTCGCCGCGAGCGGGGAGCCGGGCGGGGTGAACCGTGAGCTGATCAAGACGATGGGATCCCTCGGGCTGCTGAAGCGGCTGTTCCCAGGGGTATCCGATGGGCCAGGGTCCTCGTCACGGCAGGCCCGGGCCATGGACCTGTGCCTGCTGCGCGAGTCACTGGCCATCGAGTGCACCGAGGCGGAAACCGCGCTCGCGTTGCAGGGCCTCGGCGCCTATCCCATCGCGCAGTCAGGCTCGGCTGACCTGGCCCGGCGCTGGCTGCCGGCCGTCGCCGCCGGGGACGCGGTAGCCGCGTTCGCGCTCAGCGAGCCCTCGGCCGGGTCGGACGCCGGGGCGCTGGCGCTGTCGGCCGAGCCTGACGGGGATGGCTGGCGGCTCACCCGGGAGAGCCAGGGGGTCTGGGGGATCGGCATCCCCCAGTAGGAACGTGGATCTCCAACGCGCCGGAGGCGGACTTCTACACGGTCTTCGCCCGGACCACCGCGGGAGCGGGCGCACGCGGGGTGAGCGCGTTCGTCGTCCCGGCGGACCGGGCCGGCCTGGCCGGTTCACATCTGGACATGCTGAGCCCGCACCCGATCGGCACGCTCACCTTCGACGGCGTGCCGGTTTCCCGCGGTGACCTGCTGGGCTCGGTGGACGGCGGGTTCCGTGTGGCGATGCGGACGCTGGACCTGTTCCGGCCGAGTGTCGGCGCGTTTGCGGTCGGTATGGCGTCGGCGGCCCTGGAGGCCTCGGTGGCGTTCGCCGCAGAGCGGGTCGCGTTCGGCGGCCCGCTGAAGGACCAGCAGGCGGTCGCGCACCTGCTGGCCGAGATGGCCACCCGCTTGTCAGCCGCCCGCCTGCTCGTGTACGCGGCGGCCGCCGCCTACGACGCCGGGGAAGAGCGGCTGGCCGGGAAGGCCGCGATGGCCAAGCTGTTCGCCACCGAGACCGCCCAGTTCGTGGTGGACTCCGCCGTGCAGATCCACGGCGCGCGGGCTCTCCAGCACGGCCACCTGCTGGAGCATCTGTACCGCGAGGTGCGCGCCCCGCGGATATACGAGGGCACATCCGAGATCCAGCGCACGATCATCGCCCGTGATCTCTACCGGTAGCAGCCTGGTCAGGCGCACGGCCGAGCGCCACAAAAGCCGTTAACAAGAAGCTCGGCCGGGAAGTCGTGCGCGGCCACGCTCCTTGCTGTCGCGGGCCCGCTTCTTGCTGTTATCAGCCAACGCTTCTTGCTGTCGGGCGCACGCTCCTTGCTGTCGCGGGCCCGCTTCTTGTCGCGGGCACGCTTTCTTGCTGTCGCGGGCACGCTTCTTGCTGTTATCACTGGCGTGGAGCCGACGGCGCCCGGCTTGCCGGGATATGCCCGTTACTGAGCATGGCGTTATGCGGAAATTCAGAGCCTCCCGGAAGAAAAGGCGCTGGAAACCGGCGCCCAACCTTCCACAAAGCCCTTTTCTTCCATACACCGCAGCCCAACAACACGTCCCAGCGCCGGACAAATGGTGTATACGGGGGATGTCGGACTGAGTAGCGAGGGGCGGATGGTACTCGCGACCCGTGGCTGAAATGTGCTGGGATGTGGATGGTTCGGGCCGGTGGCCGAACGGGCGCTTGGTTAGACTATGCCCAGCATTGTCGGCGTTCCGGAGAGGCGGCGAACAGCATGGCACGCGGTATCCAGGTTGGCGACAAGGCTCCCGACTTCACGCTTCCCTCACAGGCCGGCGAGGACGTCACGCTTTACGACCGGCTCAACGACCACATCGTGGTTCTGTACTTCTATCCCAAAGACAACACCGGCGGCTGCACCGCCGAGGCGTGCGCGTTCCGCGACAGCTACGAGGCGTTCAGCGAAGCCGGCGCGGAGGTGATCGGAATCAGCTCCGACCCGGTGGACCGGCATGCCGGATTCGCCAGCAAGCACAACCTGCCGTTCACACTGCTCAGCGACCAGGGCGGCAAGATACGCAAAGCCTACGGTGTCCCCGCCACACTCGGTCTCCTGCCCGGCCGCGTCACCTACGTGATCGACCGCACGGGAACGATCCGGCTCGTCTTCAACTCCATGACCAACATCGGCAAGCACATCAGCGACGCCCTCGCCACGGTGAAGCAACTCCAGGCCGAACCCGGCTGACGGGCGTACCGGGAAACGGGCGTACGGGGATACGGGGAACACACCAGTGGCCAGCGAAGTGCTGACGGCGGGACCGCCCGCGGCCGGTCCCGCGAGGTTCCGCCGCGCGCTGCTATGGCGGTCACCACCCGACCAGCCGACCTGGGCGCGACCGCTGCTGCTGGTTATCGCCGCCCTCGCCGGGCTGGCCTACGGCTGGGGCATGGCCAGCGACAGTGTGGAGCCGTTCTACGGCGCCGCCGCCCGGAGCATGGCGGGAAGCTGGCACGACTTCATCTTCGGCGCGTTCGACCCGGCGGGGACCGTCACCGTCGACAAACTGCCCGGGGCGCTGTGGCTGCAAGCGCTGTCGATCCGGGTGTTCGGATTCCACATCTGGGCGCTCGTGCTGCCCCAGGTGGTCGCGGGCGTGCTCACCGTGCTGGTCCTCTACCGCGCGATCCGCCGCGTCGCCGGCCCTGGCGCCGGGCTGGCCGCCGCGCTGGTGCTGGCCGTCACTCCGGTTACCGTGCTGCTGGGCCGGGGCAACGTATCGGATTCCCTGCTCATACTGCTGCTCGTCCTGGCCGCCGACGCGACTACGGCCGCCATGCTGGGCGGCGGGCCGCGGTCGCTCATGCTGGCCGGCCTGTGGGTGGGCCTTGCCTTCCAGGCCAAGATGATGCAGGCCTGGCTGGTCCTGCCCGCCATCGCGGCCGCGTACCTGCTCGCCGCACCCGCGGCGAAGTGGCGGACGCGGGTGGCGCACGTCGCCGCGGCCGGCGCGATCACCGCGGTGGTCTCACTGTCATGGATGACCGTGGTGTCACTCGTGCCCGCGCATGACCGGCCCTACGTGGACGGCAGCCGGAACGATTCCGTATACCAGCAGGTCTTCGACTACAACGGGCTGGCGCGGATCAACGGGAAACAACAGATATTCTCGCTGGCCGGTCCGCCGGCGACCTTCTTGAAGGTCCAGGCCCAGCGCCAGGAGACCCTGACCGAGGCGACCAGTGGCGTCAGGCCAAGCTGGCATCGCCTGCTAAGCGGGCCGTTCGCCCTCGACGCAGCCTGGCTCCTGCCCGCTGCCCTGATCAGTGTTTTCCTGCGCGCCAAGGCCTCGCTGCGCTCGGCCGGCTTGGGGCCACGGCGGGAATTGCCGCCCCTCCGGGACGGCAACCGCCGCGGCATTTCGCTCCGCGGCAGCCGGGATCCGCATCTGGCCGCAACCATACTCTGGGGCGGGTGGCTGGGCATACTCGCGGTGTTCTTCAGTATCGGCGGGTATCTGAACTCTTACTATGTCGCTGCCCTCGCACCGCCAGTGGCCGCCCTGTGCGGACTGGGCTGGTCCTTGCTCGGGCCGTGGCCCTGGTCGCGAACGGTCCGGCTGACCATGCTGGTCACGGTCGGCGTAACGGTCGCCTACGGCGTGTACCTGCTGAACAGCTCGTCGGCGGTGGACGTGCCGGGCTTGCTCCAGCCGGTTCTCATCATCGCGTTCCTGATCGCCGCCGCGTTTCTCCTCATCGCCCCCCGGCTGCGCGGGGGCAGCGCCGCGGTCCACGTGTTCACGGCCTTGGTGCTGCTTACCGTACCGGCCGCTACCGCCGCCACCACCGTGGTCCGGGGCCTCGGGCCCTTTGATTATCCGTTCGAGTCGCAGCAGACCAGCGCGGTCACCCAGTGGCTGCCGCGCGACGAGGCGGCCTACCGGATCGCCATCACCGGACTGCGAGCGCGGGAGTCCCGGCCCGGCATGCTGTTCGGCACCGACACCTCCTACGTCGCCTCCACCTACATCATGTTCAGCGGCCAGGAGGTCCTGCCGATCGGGGGGATATGGGGCGGACTGCCGGTGCCCACCCTGGCCACCTTGCGCAGCGACATCAGCGCCAGGGATGTCCAGCAGTTCGAACTGCCGATCAAGCCGCCGACCGAGGACCCGCGGGTGCGGTGGATCGAAGCTCATTGCACGACCCAGGCGGTGCCGGACCCGGACCGGGCGGTCCAGTTCGCGTACTACTTCTGTGATCCGTCGGCGGCGGCCGGGTGAGCCGCGAAATGCCAGCCCGCCGCCCGGCAGTGGTGGCCGCCGTCCTGCTCATCGCCCTGGTGACAGCGTGCTCGAGCCCGCATCGCGCCGACGGGCACGGCACCGGTCACGCGCGCGCTCCAGCCGCCACCGCGGGGCAGATGTTCACCGGCGATCCGCACTGGCGGATCACCCATCCCGGGCACCTGTACCAGCTTCAGGGCTTCACCGACCATACCGACGTGCTGCCGGGTGGCTCGTTCCGGCTGTTCGTCTCGACCACGGCGGCCAGCTTCGTGGTCCGCGCGTTCCGCATGGGCTGGTACGGCGGCGACCTGGCCGCCCTGGTCTGGACGTCACCGCGGGTACCGGGCCGCCTCCAGCCGGGCCCGGAGATCGTCCAGCCGGGATCCATGGCGGTCGCGCCGTGGCGGCCGAGCCTGACGGTGACCACCACGGACTGGCCGCCCGGCTCGTATCTGCTCCGGCTCGACGCCTCGGCCGGCGTGCAGAGCTATGTGCCGATGGTGATCCGCTCGCCTTCGGTGACGGGGCGGGTGGTGCTGATCTCGGCGGTGACCTCCTACCAGGCCTACAACGGCTGGGGACAGTACAGCCTCTACGGCGGCCCGGGAGGGACCTTCGCGAACCGGGGCCGCCGCGTCACCTTTGACCGGCCGCTCTCCTACAACCACGGCGCCGGCGCCTACTTCACGCTCGAACTGCCGCTGGTCGCGTTCGCGGAACGGCTCGGCCTGCCGCTCGCCTACGTCACCAGCGTCGATCTCGACCGCTACCCGGGCCTGCTCGACGGGGCCAGGGCGGCGGTCAGCGAGGGCCACGACGAGTACTGGTCGCCCGCCATGCGGGCGACGCTGACCGGGGCGAGGGATCACGGCGTGAACATCGCGTTCCTAGGCGCCAACGCGATCTTCCGGAAGATCCGGTTCGAGTCCTCGGCGCTGGGGCCGGACCGTATCGAGGTGAACTACAAGATCCCGCAGGAAGACCCGCTCTACGGCAAGGACAACGCACTGGTCACCGGCAACTGGCCGACGTGGCCGGACCCCGACCCGGAAAGCTCGCTGATCGGGCAGTCCTATGTCTGCTCGGTCACCAGCAACTTCCCGATGGTCGTCACCGACCCGGAGAGCTGGATCTGGAAAGGCAGCGGCGCGCGACAGGGCCAGCAGCTCCCCGGGCTGGTGGGACCGGAGTTCGACCAGGTCAACACCGACGCGCCGACGCCGCATCCGATCGAGGTCATCGCCCGCACGCCGGTGAGCTGCGGCGCTCCCGCCACATACAGCGATGTCTCCTACTACGTGGCGGCCAGCCACGCGGGCGTGTTCGACTCCGGTACCGAGGACTGGATCTGCGCGCTGCCCTATGCGGAATGCGGCGTTCCGGGCGTCACCAAGCCACTCGTCCAGCGCGCGGTGGAGGCGGCGACCGCGAACGTCCTCACCGCGTTCGCGGCCGGCCCGGCCGGCCGCGCCCACCCCGCGCAGGAACTCATCCCCAGCAGCAACGGCCGCCCGCCGATCCTCGGAACCTCGTAGGCCGGGACAGTCAGCGGCCTTGCCAGCGGGGCTGGCGCTTGGCAACGAACGCGGCGTGGAATTCGGCGTAGTCCGCGCCCTTCATCAGCAGCGCCTGGGTCTGGGCTTCCAGTTCGAGGGCGGCGGACAACGGCATGTCCTGCTCCTGAGTCAGCAGCGCCTTGGTCTGCGCGTACGCCTGCGCCGGACCCGACGCGAGCCGCGAAGCCAGCGACGAAACCACCTCGTCCAGCGAGCCGTCGCCGGCCAGCACCGAAACCAGCCCGATACGCGACGCTTCCTCCGCGTCGATGGTGTCCCCCAGCATCAGCAGTCGCGTCGCGTGCCCCAGACCCACCACCCTGGGCAGCAGGTACGCCGCTCCCATGTCCGCGCCGGACAGGCCGACGCGGGTGAACAGGAACGCGAACCGTGCCGCCGGGGTGCACACCCGGAAGTCCGCCGCCAGCGCGATGACCGCCCCCGCGCCGGCCGCCATCCCGTGCACCGCGGCCACCACCGGCACGGGGCACTCCCGCATCGCCTTGATCAGGTCACCGGTCATCCGGGTGAACGCCAGCAATTCGGCGGGCGCCATCGACAGCGTGGCCCCGATGATCTCGTTGACGTCCCCGCCGGAGCAGAACGCCCGCCCGGTTCCGCGCAGCACCACAACCCGCACCCCGTCACGCCGGGAACGCAGCGACACGAACAGATCTCGTAGCTCGGCGTACACCTCGAAGGTCAGCGCGTTGAGCTTGTCCGGCCGATCCAGCGTCACGGTCATGACGCCGTCGGCCACGGAGAAGTCCGTCACAGTGTTTCCCTCCGCGCCAAGACCTCGCTGCGCTCGGCCGGCTTGGGGCCACGGCGAGCCTACCGCCCCTCCGGAACGGCAATCCGCCGCAGCAGCTCGCTTACGCTCGCTCATTCTCCCTCCGCGCCAAGACCTCGCTGCGCTCGGCCGGCTTGGGGCCACGGCGAGCTTACCCCCCCTCCGGGACGGCAATCCGCCGCGGCAGCTCGCTTACGCTCGCTTTCCGAATATATAGCGTGGTCTTGACTGTCGTCACAGAAGGTAAATACTGGGCACATGGGGCTCAGCCCAACAGCTCATATCGATAGCTTCTGCCGTGATCGGCTTCCGCCTCCGGACCAGTGGCCGGAGTTTCGTTTCGACCTGCCTGACATCGACCATTATCCGGACCGGATCAACGCGGCGGCCGAACTGCTCGCCGGAACGGACCCGGCCCGACCGTGCCTGCGCTCGCCCGCCGGAACCCTCAGCTACGCCGAAGTACGCCAGAAGACCAGCCAGGCCGCCCGGGTGCTCACCGAGGACTTCGGCCTGCGTCCCGGCAACCGCGTCCTCCTCCGCGGCCCGAACAACCCGTGGCTGGCGATCTCCTGGCTCGCGGTCCTGACCGCGGGCGGCGTGGTGGTCACCACGATGGCGCTGCTGCGCCCCAGGGAAATCGCCACGATCGCCGAGCTCACCGAGCCGTCGCTGGCCATCTGCGACCACCGCTTCGCCGACGACCTGGCCACCGGCGCACCCGCGTTGACGACGTTGATCTATGGTGCCGGCGACCATGGTGACCTGACCGCTCGATGTGCCGCGAAGCCCAGTACGTTCGTGCCAATAGAAACCTCAGCCGACGACGTCGCGCTGCTCGCTCCCACCTCGGGCACCACAGGCAGGCCTAAGATCACCATGCACTTCCACCGCGACTTGCTGGCCACCGCGGACACGTTCGCGAAGCATGTGATCAAGCCGCGCCCCGACGACGTGTTCACCGGCACTCCCCCGCTGGGTTTCACGTTCGGGCTGGGCGGCCTGCTGCTGTTCCCGCTCCGGGCCGGCGCGTCGACGCTGCTCATCGAGCGCGCGACGCCAGCCGAACTGGCGGACGCGATCAAGGCACACGGCGTGACGGTCCTGTCCACCGCGCCCACCGCCTACCGGGCGATGCTCGCGGCCGGCAAGGCGGGCGCGCTGACCAGCCTGCGTCGCTGCGTGTCCGCCGGCGAGCACCTGCCCAAGGCGATCTGGGAAGACTTCCACCGGGCGACCGGTATCAAGATCATCGACGGTATCGGGTCGACTGAGATGCTGCACGTGTTCATCGCGTCGGCGGACGAGGACATCCGCCCGGGCTCGACCGGCCGCACCGTCCCCGGGTACTACGCACTTGTCCTCGACGACGAAGGCAACCCGGTGCCGGACGGACAGCCGGGCCGGCTCGCCGTCACGGGTCCCACCGGATGCCGGTACCTGTCCGACCCACGTCAGCAGAGCTACGTGCAGCACGGCTGGAACATCACCGGCGACACCTTCGTCAAGGACGGCGACGACTACTACTGGTACCAGGCCCGCAGCGACGACATGATCATCTCCGCCGGATACAACATCGCCGGCCCGGAGGTGGAGGAAGCGCTGCTCGGCCATCCGGACGTCGCCGAAGCCGCCGTGGTGGGCGTGCCGGACACCGACCGCGGCATGATCGTCGAGGCGTTCGTCGTGCTGCGCGACGGCGTGCCGGGCGGCGCCG
>JAFARZ010000265.1 GCA_019245115.1 Streptosporangiaceae bacterium
TCGAGTTCGGCGAACGCGGCGTCCAGCAGCGCGCGCGGGTCGGCGCCGGGGAGCGCCGCGGCCTGGCGCAGCGCGTCACGCCGCCCGGCCAGGTCGGCAAGGTCGGCGTGAGAACCGTCCGGCCAGGTGTCTTGCGGCATCTCCAGATCATCGTCCCTAGGAAAAGCGCGTCGGTCCCGGTTGGATCCCTGGCCCGCACCAAGCTTACCGGCGCCGACGCCGCGCTGAGACGCGAAGATCCGCCGGGGCGCATCGCCCCGGCGGATCATTGCCTATCTGGCTGGCGGCCTACCAGCGGCGCCAGGCCCGGCGGCGGCTGCGGCTGCGGTAATGGCCGTAACCGCGGGTGGTGAACGCGCTGACGGCCAGCGCGGCGAGCAACACGGCCACGATGAATGTGATCACCGTGTGCCCGGCTCCGAGCACGGCGGCGGTGAGGATCCCGCCGACGATGGCGGCCACGATCCCGATGAGGATCGTCAAGATGATCCCGATATGCTGACGCCCCGGTATGACCAGCCGGGCCACCGCGCCGATCACGAGCCCGATGAGGATCCACCAGATGATGACCGAAAGCGTGATTACCATGACCTCTCCCAAAAGACTCTACGGTTGGGTTAGCTTTGCGGCTTTGCCTGGCGCGGCCCCCCCGGCCGCGCCTGTCAGCGAGCGCTCGTGACGCCCGCGTCATTCGTCGTAGACGTCCTCGATGACCTCCTGCTCGCCGACGGGGCGGACCTCGGTGGCGAGGTCGCGGGTCGCGTCGATGTGATCGGCGGCCTCCGGGCTGCCCAGCGCGCCCGGCGCGGGCAGGCCGGCTTGCACGCGGGTGTTGGCCGGGTTCCGGTTGACGTAGGTCGGGTAGGTGATCTCTTCCACCCGGCCGGTCGGCCGCCAGCGGGTCCGCCGCGTGATCACGCGCCGGCTGATCCAGCCGTAGCCGCGACGCGGAACCGCGATCCCGATAATGCCGATGATGATGAGTACCCAGCCGGCGGTGTGCAGGTTGAAGACCGACGTATTGGTCGTCACGGCGAAGGCGAGGATCGCGCCGACGGCGATTACTGCTAGTCCCACTCCGGTTTTCATGATGGTCCTTCCGCTGTCAGGGCGCCGTAGCCGTGGCAGCTGTTCGTGGGGTGTCGCTGGTCTCGGCTGAGTCGAGCAGCCGGCTCTTCAGATGCCCCAGGGCCCGGGCCAGGAGCCTGGACACGTGCATCTGCGAGATGCCGAGCCGTTCGCCGATCTCGGTCTGGGTGAGGTTGCCGTAGAAGCGCATGACCAGGATGCGCTGCTCGCGCTCGGGCAGTTCCTCCCAGTGGGTATGGACGGCTTCCATGTCGATGGCGTGGGTGACCTCGGGGTCATCGTCGCCGAGCACGTCCGCGAGCAAGGCGGGATCGTCACGGTCGGACAGCGGGGCGTCGAGCGAGTACGTGCTGAACACGAGGTCCGCCTGGCGGGCCTCCCGCATGTCGTCCAGGCTGACGCCGAGCCGTTCGGCCAGTTCGGCCTCCTCCGGCGCCCGGCCGAGCTGCTGGGTGAGCTCCTCGGTGGCCTTGCGCAACTCGAGCAGCAGTTCCTGAGCGGACCGGCGGACGTGGATCTGCCACCGCTTGTCCCGGAAGTGTCGCTTGATCTCCCCGCTGACGCAGGGCTGCGCGTAGGCGGAGAGGCTGTCGCCGACCTCGGGGTCGTAGTTGTTAATCGCCTTGAGCAGGCCCACGTATCCGACCTGCATGAGATCTTCAACGGGCTCGGGGCTGCCGCGGTATTGCCTGACGCACGAGCGGACCAGCTTTTCGTACCGGTCCACCAGAATCTCGCAGGCCGCGGCGCGCAGTTCGCTATCCCTGGGCAGCGCGCGGACCTTGCCGAGCAGGGCGTTGTCGGACAGCTCTTTCAGATCCGCCCGCGTCCCTGGGTGGATGCTGCTGTCGAGGGCCGCGGCGTCGGCGGCCGTGCTGCTTGCCGCCGGCTTACGGAGGGTTCCCCTCGTCAAGGTGGCCTCCTCGGGACCCTTGGGAATTAATTACGGACGAGTAGGGTGTGCC
>JAFARZ010000334.1 GCA_019245115.1 Streptosporangiaceae bacterium
CTGGACGTGGGAGCCGTCGAGGTCGCAGCGCATGACGCGCATCCCCTCGCGATCGCCCCAGTACAGCTTCCGGTTCACGCCCTCGAAATGCAGCTGCTTGGGCGTGTAGGTCACGCCGGGGGGCACGATCGTCGTCCGATTGCGTCCATCTAGGTCCACGCGTTCGCTCGAGCCGTCGTTGACCGGCGGAAGCCCCATGTTGGTCCAGTAGACGTGCCCCGCTGCGACATCGACGGCGACCCCATCGGGGACCCGGCATCCGGTGACGATGACCTTCTTGTCGGAGCCATCAGGGTTCACCGAGAACACGCGACCGCCCCCACTGGCCTCGAGCACGAACAATTTCTCTTGTAGCTGTGTCACAGCTCGCTCCTTTCGCGCCGAAGAGCACGCACCACGCACCTGTCGCGGGGACAGCGGGTGGTGCCTTACGTGGACTGACGGGCTGTAGTGATCGGTGGGCCGGATGCCGCATCCTTGGCGCGCACCGCGAGCAGGCTCAACAGCATCGCGTCGCGCTGGGCGGCGAGCTCATCGATCGAGTGGCCGTCGGCTTCGTCGAGGACGCCGTTGACGATCTTCTCCTGGAGTTCGGGGGTGAGCTGCGGGGTGCCCAGCGCCGGCCACAAGGAGGCGGCCATCGACGGCATGAGGGTGTCCATGAAATGCTGGATGCCGCCCTCGCCTCCGCCGAGATGCCACAGCAGGTTGGGTCCCATGACCCCCCACCGCAGTCCGGGACCCCAGGACACGGCATCGTCGGAGTCGGCGACGTCGAGGACTCCCTGCTCGATGAGGTAGACGACCTCGCGATACAGCGCGGCCTGGAGACGGTTGGCGACGTGCCCGGGAAGTTCTTTCTTGAGGTGAATCGGTTTCTTGCCGATCGAGGCGTAGAACGCCATCGTGTCGTGGATGGTCTGCGGGGCGGTTTTGGTTCCGCCGACGACCTCGACCAGCGGGATGATGTGCGGTGGGTTGAAGGGATGGCCGATGACGGTTCGCTCCGGGTGCCGGCACTGGGTCTGCATGACGCTCATCGTGATGCCCGATGAGCTCGATGCGATGATCGCCTCGGGTGGTGTCGCGTCGTCGATGTCAGCGAATAGTTTGACCTTGAGCTCCGGGCGCTCCGGCGCGTTTTCCTGCACGAAATCAGCGTCGGCAACGGCGTGGCGCATGTTGGCGGTGAACCGCAGGCGATCGGGTGAGGCTCCGGGCGAGAGCCCGAGCGTGGTTGCTCCCTCCCATGCTGCGGCGACGTACGAGCGCAGGGCGGCCTCCGCGTGGGGGGCTGGGTCGGTTGCCGTGACGTCAAAGCCTCGAGCGAGATAGTGCGTCGCCCAACTGGCACCGATGGTGCCGGTGCCGACGATCGCCACGCGATGGACGGGGTGATGCGAAGACATGACTTGTCACTGCTCCTGGGAGTTGGGTAGAGGCTGGGGGGACGCGCCTGGAGGGGCAGGCCTCAGCGGCCGTGCCAGACGGGGGCGCGTTTCTCGGCGAACGCCCGCGCGCCTTCCCGCGCGTCCTCGCTCGACGCCAGCCCGGAGGTGAGCTGATCCTGGCGTGCGAACGCGTCGCTATCGCCCAGACCCTGTGTGGCGCGCAGGACCTCCTTGACGGCCGCTATCGCCAGCGGTGCGTTCCTGGCGAGACGCCCGGCTAGCTCGTGTGCCCCCTCCAGCGCGGCGCCCGGCGCGGTCAGCTCGTTGACCAGCCCGTAGACCTTGGCTTCGGTGGCGGGCAGCCGCTCTCCGGTGAGCAGTAGTCGGACGGCGAGGTGGTAGGGGATTCGGTGCGGTAGCCGGACCAGGCCGCCCTCCAGTGGGGCGATACCCCAGGTGACTTCGGGACACCCGAACTGGGCATCCTCGGCGGCGACGATCAGGTCGCAGGCCAGCACCAGCTCGAAGCCGCCGCCCAGCGCCCAGCCCTCGACCGCGGCGATCAACGGCTTGCGCACCACCGCACGGGTGAGCCCGCCGAACCCCCGACCAGGCAGCACCGGCAGCTCACCGGTGGCGAATGCCTTCAGGTCCATGCCCGCGCTGAACGTTCCGCCTGCGCCAGTGAGCACGCCCACCGACAGCTCCGGGTCGGCATCGAGCAGGTCCACCGCCGATGCCAGCTGGACTGCGACCTCGTGGTTGACCGCGTTCTTCTGCGCCGGGCGGTTGATCGTGATCGTCAGCACGCCCTCGCGGCGCTCGTGCAGCACTAGGCTGGTCGCTTCGGTCGCCGTGCTCATCGCGCTGCCTCCAGTTTCGTGGCGCCGGGAATGGCACCCGCGGCGCGAAGCCCTTCGATCTCCTCGGTGCTAAATCCCAGCTGAGTGAGGACTTCGTCGTTGTGCTCGCCCAGCTCCGGCGCTCGCTTCGCCGGCACCTTCGACACCCCTCGGAGGTTGATCGGGCTGCTGACGGTGTACTCCAGCCCGCTGACTCCCGCCAAGGGCACGATGATGTCGTTCGCGCGGAGCTGCGGATCCTTCGCGGTCTCCTCTGGGGTCTGAATGACGCTGTAGGTGATGCGCTCCCGGTCCAGGACCTCCTTCCAATGACCAAGCGGCCGCGAGCGGAACTCAGCGTCGAGCAGCCCGGTCAGCACCGCGGAGTTCGTCACGAAGCCCTCAATGTCCGCGAAACGCGGATCGCTAAGAAGCTCCGGGTGCCCGACGGCCCTCGCAAGCCCCGGCCAATGCGGGGGTGAGGCCACCAGCAGGAACCACTGGCCATCCGCAGACTGATAGGGGTTGATCAGCGGGTTCACCGGTGCGGTCCGGTCATGCAGCCCGAAGGACGTGCCCCCGGCCAGCGCGCCAGCCACCAGCGTTCCGGTAGCCCACACCCCCTCGGCCAGCAGCGAGGTCCCGACACTGGCCCCCGTCCCGGTCCGCTCGCGGTGGTACAGGGCGGTCACGATCGCTGAGTAGAGGCCGATCGCCGCCATGTAGTCGCCGCTCCCGGACACCGGCACCGTCGGCGGGGCCCCCGCATCCCGGGTCGAGGCCAACAGCCCGCTGCGCGACCAGTACGCGGTCAGATCGAACCCCGGCAGCGTGGCGTCTGGGCCGGCATCCCCGAAGCCGGTGATGTCGGCGTAGATGACCCGCGGATTCCAGCCCGAGACCTCCTCATAGCCCAGGTGCAGCTTCTCGCGCGTGCCGTGCGGGAAGTTGGTAATGACCACGTCGGCCCACTCGACGAGGCGCTTGAGGATCGTGGTCCCCCCCGGGGACTTCAGGTCGATGGCCATTCCGCGCTTGTTGCGGTTGGCCAGGTGCCAGTTATAGTTGGCGTGCGCGCGGGGAGCTGGCGGCACGGAACCCAGCATCCGCTGAAGATCGCCCGTTCCCGGCGGCTCAACCTTGATCACGTCCGCTCCGAAGTCGGAGAGCACGGTCGCGGCGGCCGGCGCCGCGATGAAGCTCGCGACGTCGAGGACCTTCAGGCCGGCGAAGACGGATTCGGTTGCCATTATCATCACCTCACACGAACGCGCCGAGGCCGCCGGTCACCGCGCGCCCGACGATGAGCGTCTGGATCTCCCGCGTTCCCTCATACGAGTAGAGGGCCTCGGCGTCGGCGACGAAGCGGCCAATGTTGTAGTCCAGGACGATGCCGTTGCCGGCCAAAAGCTCCCGCGCCCACCCCACGGCCTCACGCATCCGCACGGTGCAGTAGGCCTTCGCCAGCGCGGACTGCTCGTCGCGGTACACCCCAGCGTCCTGCAGCTGGGCCAGGCGAACCACCATCCCCCAACATGCCGTGACGTTGCCCAGCATCTTCACCAGCAGGTCCTGAACGAGCTGAAACTTCCCGATCGGACGCCCGAACTGCTCGCGCTCCTTGGCATACCCCAGCGCGATCTCATAGGCAGCCAACATCACACCCACCGATTCCCACGCCACGCCGCTACGCGTCTGCCGCAGGATCTTGGCGGTGTCCTTAAAGGAGTTCGCGTTCTGCAGGCGGTTGGCTTCCGGAACTCGGCAGCCATCGAGCACGATGTCGGCGTTCTGCACAATCCGCAGCGCCATCTTGTTCTCGATCTTCGTCGCGGTGAGGCCCGGGGTGTCCTTCTCCACAACAAAGCCCAGCACCTGATGCGTCTCGACGTCACGGGCCCACACGACGACCAGGTCAGCGAACGTCGCGTTGCCGATCCACCGCTTCGCTCCATCCAGAACCCATTCCTCGCCGTCGCGACGCGCGGTCGTCTCCAGGCCACCGGCCACGTCAGAGCCGCCGTGCGGCTCGGTCAACGCGAACGCGCCGATCTTCTCGAAGCGGCTCATCGCCGGCAACCACCGCCGCTTCTGCTCCTCGGACCCGCAGGTCAGGATGCTGCCCATCCCCAGGCCCGTGTGCACACCGAAAAACGTCGCCACCGACGCGTCGGCATGCGCGAGCTCCAACGCGGTGATGCCCACCAGCAGGTTGCCCGGCCTAGGCTCCGACGAGCCGGGGTCAGCCCAGTCCATCAGCCCCAGCTTCGTGAAGCCCGCAACGAGCTGGAACGGGAACTCCGCCCGTGCCCAGTAGTCGTCCACAATCGG
>JAFARZ010000168.1 GCA_019245115.1 Streptosporangiaceae bacterium
GTCCCGGCGGGCATGGTAAATCGGAACTCGGCGCCGCCGCCGGGGGCGCGCTGCACGGTGATCGTGCCGCCATGGGCCTCGACCAGGCCCTTCACGATGTACAGGCCGAGTCCGGTGCCGCCGCGCCGCTTGCCGCGCCAGAACTGCCGGAACACGCGCGGCGCCACGTCCGGCGGGATTCCCTCACCCTGGTCGCGGACGGATACGGTGACGGCCTCATCACCATCGATCTCCGCGGGCTCCACCACGGTGGTGACGGTACCCGCACCATGCCGGACCGCGTTCTCAATCAGGTTGACCAGGATCTGGTCGATCTTGTCCGCGTCCAGCCACGTCTCGGGCAGCGCCTGCCCGGCCGGGCCGCTCCGTACCTCCAGCCGGAACCGCTCCTCGGACTCGCCGCAGGCCACCCGGCCCGCGATGATCTTCCGGACCCGGTCCGGGATGTCGACGAGCTGACGCTGGACCTCCATCCGGCCGGATTCGATCCGTGACACGTCGAGAAGCTCGGTTATCAGCCGGGTGACGCGGTCGGCGTCAGCATTCACCGTCTCCAGCATCACGCGCTTCTGGTCGTCGGTGAACCTGCCCCATTTGGCCAGCAGCGTCGCGGTGAATCCCTTCACGCTGGTCAGCGGGGAACGCAGTTCGTGTGCGACGGTGCAGACCAGGTCGGCGCGGCTGCGCTCAATCCGTTCACGCTGCTGGGCTCCGCGCAGGCTCAGCACGAGGCGCCGCACCGGGGTGGACCGTGGCACGCCGTTGGCCGGGTGCCGCTCGCGTACGTAGCCCACCGACACCAGGATCTCGGTGCCGTCGGACAGGTACAGCGCTCGCTCCGGGTGCCGGCTGCGGGTGGCCAGGCCGTGGTAGGGATCGGCGTATACCCACCAGTCCCGGCCATCGGAGTCCTTCAGCGGCAGCACGTCGAAGACGAATTTGCCGATCACCTCGCGTGAGTCAAGCCCGGTCAGCCGCGCGGCGGCCAGGTTGAACACGACGATCCGTCCCGCCTCGTCGGCAACCACCACCCCGTCCGGTAGCTCATCGGCGAAAACCAGACTGCCGATCGGGACCGGGCCCTCTGGTAGCGGACTGTTACTCGAATTGGGCCACTGCTGGTCAGGCCTGTACGCGATGAGCTCGTTCACTGCAGCAAACCCTCCGCCGACGTGATCACACGTCCTTGGGGTGACGGACTGTGATCAGACTCTAGCGCGTAAACCGACATTGTGACAGTCCTGGGACGTAAATTCTCTTTGTCGCAGTCTCAGCACTCTAAGCCATCACCTGGTGGTTTAAATCCTAGCTTGTCCCATTACGTCCAGTGATTGGTGGTCGGTTACACACTGTTTTCATTAACTCGCTGTGATCGTGCAGATGCATAAAGACATACGGCAGCGGCCGTTGCCAAATTGAGACTTTCTGCCCGGCCGTAGATCGGCACGGCGACCGCCTCGTCGGTGAGCGTGACGAGTTCGGGCGGCAAGCCCCATGCCTCGTTCCCGAACACCCACGCGGTGCGCGCGGCGAGCCGTTGTCGCACGTCGGGCTCGTCAAGCGAGCGGCCCGCCCGGCCGTCCGCCGCCACGACGCGCAGCCCGGCAGCACGCAATTCGCTGACCGCCTCGGCCAGTCGGACCCCCACCACGACGGGCAGATGAAACAGGCTGCCCGCCGACGCGCGCACGCACTTGGCGTTGTAGGGATCGACGGACGCGTCCGCGAAGATCACCGCAGCGGCGCCGGCGGCGTCGGCGGCGCGCAGCACCGTTCCCGCGTTTCCCGGGTCGCGCACGTTGGCCAGCACCGCCACGAGCCGCGGCGCGCCGCCAAGCGCATCACCCAACGTGACATCGACGAACCCGCACACGGCCAGCAGCCCCTGGGGCGTGACCGTCTGCGCCAGCTCACCCATCGTCGCGTCGTTGATTAGATGAATCTGTGTTACACCCGCGGCGATGGCGTCGATCAGGTCGGCGTGCCTGCGGCGGGCGGACGCGGTCACGAACAGGTCGGCGATCACGGCCCCATGGGCGAAGGCCTCACCCACCGCCTGCGGGCCCTCCGCGAGGAATGCGCGGTCCCGGTCGCGGAACGCGCGCTTGGCCAGTCGCCGCGCGGCCTTCAGCCGCGGCGAATGCGCACCTACGTACCCCGTCACCATCTCTCCCCACAGCAAAAGTCCGTGGTTTTGGTCGCTATAGCAGCCAGAACCACGGACTTTTCCGCGCGGCTCAGGCCGCGGCCGTCCCGGATGCGGTGGGTAGCGCCTTCTTTGCCACTTCGACCAGGGCCGCGAAGGCCTGCTCGTCGGCGACCGCCATGTCGGCCAGGATCCGCCGGTCGACTTCGACGCCCGCTACCCGCAAGCCCTGGATGAACCGGTTATAGGTGATGCCGTTCGCGCGGGCCGCTGCGTTGATCCGCTGGATCCACAGCCGCCGGAACGCGCCCTTACGGTCCTTCCGGTCGCGGTAGGCGTAGGTCATCGAGTGGAGGACCTGCTCCTTGGCCTTGCGGTAAAGGCGTGACCGCTGACCCCGGTATCCGCTGGCCCGTTCGAGGACAACCTTGCGCTTCTTGTGGGCGTTGGTCGCCCGCTTCACGCGTGCCAATGTTCTTCTCCCTCGCCGGGCCGGGCTACTTGCCCAGCAGCTTCTTGATCTCCTTGACGTCGCTGGGCGCGACCGTCACCTCTTTGGCAAGCCGCCGCGTGTAGCGGGAGGACTTGCGCTCGAGCAGGTGGTTGGTGTTGGCACGGCGACGCATGATCTTGCCGGAACCAGTCAGCCGGAACCTCTTGTTTGTTCCGCTGTGTGTCTTCATTTTCGGCATAGCGCCGCTCCTCCTTCTACCCGGGGGGGCATTACCCCCTGGTCTGGGCACAGCAGTCACCACCCCGGCGCTGCGCACCGCCAGCCTGCCCGGGTACTGCGCTAGGACCGGGGGGACCCTCCCCCCGGACCTCGTCTTTCTAAGCCGTCCTAGCTAGCCGTCTCCGGTACCGCGGCTTCCTCCGTCGCCGGAGCGCTGTCCGCCCCCTGGGCGGGCCGGGCACTCCCGGCGGACCGCGGGCTCGGTACCGGCTTGCTAGCCGAATGTCCCTTGGTGTCGCTCTTCTTCTTGTGCGGACCGATCACCATGATCATGTTCCGGCCGTCCTGCTTGGGCTGGGCCTCGACGAAGCCAAGCTCCTCGACATCACCGGCCAGGCGCTGGAGCAGGCGGAACCCGAGTTCCGGCCGCGACTGCTCACGCCCGCGGAACATGATCGTCACCTTGACCTTGTCCCCGGCCTTGAGGAACCGCTCGACATGGCCCTTTTTGGTGCCGTAGTCGTGCGGGTCGATCTTCGGCCGCAGCTTGATCTCCTTGACGATCGTCTGCGTCTGGTTCTTGCGCGATTCCCGTGCCTTGACCGCGGACTCGTACTTGAACTTGCCGTAGTCCATGAGCTTGGCGACGGGCGGCCGCGCCGTCGGGGCGACTTCGACGAGGTCGAGGTCCGCCTCCTGAGCTAGCTTGAGTGCGTCATTGATCGAGACAATCCCGATCTGCTCACCCTTCGGCCCGACGAGCCGGACTTCGGGGGCACGGATGCGCTCGTTGATACGCGCTTCGACGCTGATGTGACCTCCTTGAGCATCACCCTCCGCCGTCGGTACCTCCGACGACGGAATGTCGCGACCACCCCGCTAGAACGAGAAAACCCCGCGAAGCGAGCGCGACGCGGGGTAACCACAACAACGGCGCTGTCCACGCGGTATACCCGCGAGGACCGCGCCGTACCAGATGTCCCGGCATTCCCGGGTGTGCTTGCACACGCCCGGCTTCCGGATGTGCTCTCACACACCCTGGCGCCGAATATCCGGCCGTACCCGCCAGCTCCGGCATCCGCCGGGCCGACCAGGTGGGAGGTGGTCCCTCCGCTTTGCGCGCCCAGTGCCATGGCACCGGGCTGGTCAGCGACCAACATTATCAGCAAGCAGGCCCCTATGGGTATTCCCACCAGGGCGATATCCGCTTACTGCAGCAAGTGTCGCGCTCCCGGTCCGCGTATGGCGGCGGGAGGCGCTCCGGGTGGCCGGGGCCGGGGTCGCCTGGCCGGGTTAGCCGGCCAGGGCGAGGCGCGTTCCGGCGGCGGTGGTGACGATCGCGAGCACCCCCGAGCCCGCGAGCATCATGCCACCGGGACGTGCTGGGGTCCCCGGCATCCATTACCCTCCCCGTAATCGCGGCTACCCCCGGCCGCGGCATAACTCATAGTATCCGATCAACTACTTTTGAAACCAACCGCACCTACCGGGATGCGGGCCTCCACGCTGGTGCCGCGGCCCGGCGCGGTGCGCACGTCAAGCCGGCCGCCAACCAGCTCGGCACGCTCCGCCATACCCGGCACACCGAACCCGGCCGACGCCGCCTCGGGATCGAACCCCGCACCGTCGTCGGTGATCCGCAGCGACACCTGGCCGGTGTCCGCACGCAGGACCACCGCGGCCGACGAAGCACCCGAATGCTTGACGACGTTCTGCAACGCCTCCTGGGCGATCCGGTACAGGACGATCTCGACGTGCTCGGGCAGCACGCACTCGTCGGCCTCCACCGACACCGGCAGGGCGGCGATGCCGCGGGCCAGGCTGGCCAGCCCGGAGGCCAGGCCGAGGTCGTCGAGCACCGGCGGCCGCAGGCCGCCGATGGCGGCCCGCGCCTCGGCCAGGGTCAGGTCGATCATCTGGCGGGCCAGCACCAGCTGCCGGGCGGTGAACTCGGGTGCCTCCGCAAGGGCGTCCGCTGCCGCGTCGAGGTGGTAGGACAGGCCGATCAGGCGCTGGGAGATCCCATCGTGTATATCCGCGGCCAGCCGGCGGCGTTCGGCCTCCTGCGCGGCGATGACGCGCTCGGCGAACCGTTCGTGCGCGTGCTCCCGCGCGGAGAGCCTGCGGTGCGACCGCGCCTGCTGGACCGCCCCCGCGACGAGGGAGCCGATCGTGGTGAGAAGCACCACAGATCGTTCGTCGTAAATGTGGCTTGAATTTGACCTTACGGTCAGCACCCCGACGATTCCAGCGGCACCGGATGACATGGGCACCGACGCCATCGAGCCGTTGACGACGGGCTCGCCGGAGCGGGCGACCCGGCCGCTCACCCCCTCGCCGACCAGCATCCGGACCTTGCCCACGATGTTGCCGAAGGGCGGGCTCGCGCCGGCCAGCGTGAGCGCTGAGCCGCTGTCGTCGAGGACGTGCGTGAAGCAGACGTCGGCCGGGGTGGCGCCGACAACCAGGAGGGCGATGCGATCCGCCAGCGGGCCCAGCTCCGGACCCGCGGATATGGCCTCGACCACGCCCGCGAGCAGGGCGTTGTCCAACCGTTCCGGCAATGGCGTCGACGCCGTGGCCGGAGGCCCAGGCCAATTCAGCGCGGTCAATGGAAGATGCCTTCGCGTAGCGCCACGGCCACCGCTCCCGCGCGGTCGCCAACTTCAAGCTTCCGGTAAATCGATCGCCGGTGACTCTTGACAGTTTCCTCACCGATGACGAGCCGGGCCGCGACATCGTGATCAAGTTCGCGCCGCTGCCCGGCCGGGTCGTGCCGGACGGGACGCCGCTGTCCGCCGAGCTGCTGTTGCGGCCGACGATCAGGCATCCGGACCTGGAAGGAGTGCTTCCCGATCCCGGCGAGCGCCGCCGTGCTTCCGGCGAGTTCCGCCCGCGGCCCGCCATCCACGTCAAGCTGGCGCGGGACGCCGACGGCCGGCCGGTGGACGCCCTCCACGTGCACGGGGACGCGGCCCGCGAGGACAGCATCGTGGTCGAGAAGGCGATCTGGTCGCGGCTGGACGTACCGGCCGAACCGCCCGCTGGCCTGGGCCGGATCGCCGACGCGGAGCGCGCCGAGCCGCTGGCCATCACCCAGTTGCTACTGCTCTATCATCTGCTCGACGCGGCTCGATGAGACGGGTCATGATCATTTAGCGAGTATCCTGCCAGCTGTGAAAGGTGCGGATCCGGTCGGCGGTGTGCAGGTCATCGCGCGTGCGGCCCAGGTGCTGAGAGCCCTGGAAGGCGAGCCGCAGGGATTGAGCCTGGCCCAGCTCGCGGAACGCGTCGCGCTGCCCCGGTCCACCGTGCACCGGATCGTCACCGCGCTGGCCGCCGAAGGCCTCGTGGCCAGCGTCTCGTCGACCGGCCGCGTCCGCATCGGGCCGGAGTTCGCCCGGCTGGCGGCGGCGGGTCCGGCCGAGATCTGGCGCCCGGTCGAGCCGTTCATGAAGCGGCTGCACGACGAGCTCGGCGAGACCGTCGACTGCGGCATCCTGGAAGGCAGCCAGGTCCGGGTCATCCGCGTGATCCCCAGCACCCGCTACATGCTTCGCGCCATCGCCGAGGTCGGGCAGTACTTCCCCCTCCACTGCACCGCCAAGGGCAAGGCACTGCTCGCGGCCCTCGGCCGCCCGATCGCGCTCCGCACGCTGCCGCCCACGCTGCACTGTTACACCCCGCACACGCTCACCACGATCCCCGCGCTCGAGGCCGACCTGGACAAGGTGGCGGAAACAGGCATCGCGCACGACAGCGAGGAGGCGGTGCCCGGCATCTGCGGGGCAGGCATCGCGGTGCGGGAACCGTCCGGCGTGCTGCTGGCGATATCGGTGCTGCTGCCCGCCCAGCGCTATCAGGCGGCCGAGGCGGCGGTCACCGCCGCCCTGGCGGAGGTCAGGGACGACGCGATCGCCGCGTTCGGCGGTTTAAGTCCAGCTCGCGGGCTGGCGTATGCGACCTTTATCCCTTTCGCCGGATTCGCCTGGCCTAGGTCTGCGTAACCTTTGTCACGGTCGGCCGCCTGTCCGCTTCGTCCCCTATGCCACCCACGGAATCGCTCACCCGTGCGGTTGATTTACGTCCCGTGGTGATTTTGTAGGACTATGTGCGCGCGCCAAAATAACGTGCGTTTGCGGCATGTTGGGCATGTCGTCTTTGCTAGAGTGCGCTGAACAGCCTGGGTGAACTATGCATACCGATACATAGCGGACACATGAGCATCCTTCAGTGGGAAGAAAAGAGCCCT
>JAFARZ010000233.1 GCA_019245115.1 Streptosporangiaceae bacterium
CGGACAGGCCGCCGCGCGGCCACTCTCTGCCCTCTGGAGCGCGCGCGTCGGACAAGCCGCCGCGCGGCCACTCTCTGCCCTCTGGAGCGCGCGCGTCGGACAAGCCGCCGCGCGGCCACTCTCTGCCCTCTGGAGCGCGCGCGTCGGACAAGCCGCCGCGCGGCCGCTCGTCGCCATCCGGGGTGGACAAAAACCGCAGGATGCCGTCGGCGCTGATCTCTGCGGTCAGCCGGCCGTTGACCACCCGGGCCAGATCCGGCGTGATCTCGACCCGGACGTCAGGGGCCGAGGGCGCGGATAGCAGAGCGCCCGGCAGATCATCCCTGATGTCCTGCCAGACCGCGCCGCGCACCCGGAGGCTGTCCGCGCCCCACGGCTCGATCCGCACGGTCTCGTGGCTCCCTCGCCATTCGACAGCTCCACCCTCCTGGCCGAAGACACCCATGAAGGGCAACCCTCCCGACGGCATAGTGTGCAAAGCTTTTCCCTACCCGGGGATGCTAGCGACGGGTCACACATCTGGTCAAGCTACGTGCGAAGATGCCATCTCGATGATTACACGCCATCACCTTCAGCGAAACGTTGATGACAGACTTTTCCGCACGTATTCTTGCCCAATAGTCAGCTCGGAGGGGAGGCCACAGCGAACGCATTCGAGCCCGAGGAGCGCCGCGTCCCCCGAACCGAGGACCGCGAGGCACGCCAGGACGGCGAGGCACGCCAGGACGGCGAGGCACGCCAGGACCGCCAGGACGGCGAGGCCCGGACGACCAGCGGCAAGGAAATGCTCCGCGCGACCGGCCGGTCCAGCCACGTGACGATCACGGACGTGGCCCGGCTGGCCGGTGTCTCGCCCGGCACGGTGTCCAAGGCGCTGAACGGCCGCGGCAAAATCAGCCCAGAGACGATCCAGCGCGTGCGCCAGGCCGCGGACCGGCTCGGGTACCAGCCAAACGCCCTGGCCAGAGGGCTGCTAACCGGCCGGAGCTGCAATGTGGGGCTGATCACGACCGACAGCTTCGGGCGGTTCAGCATCCCGATCATGCAAGGCGCCGAGGACGCGTTCGGGCCCGGGAGCGTGTCGGTGTTCCTGTGCGACAGCCGGGAGGATCCCATCCGCGAGCAGCATTACCTGCGGACGCTGCTGGAACGACGGGTGGACGGGATCATCGTGACCGGACGCCGGCAGGACCCGCGCGAGCCAATTGGCTCCGGTTTGCCGGTGCCGGTGGTGTACGCGATGACTTCCTCGGCCAGCACGGCCGACCTGTCCCTGGTCCCCGACGATATGCAGGGCGGCAGCCTGGCGGTGCGGCACCTACTGAGCACCGGCCGAACCAGGATCGGGCACGTGACCGGGCCGGCCCGGTTCGCAGCCTCCCGGCTCCGGGCCGCGGGCGCGGAGGTGGCGCTGGCCGAGGTCGGGCTGACGATGGCCGGCGGCGGCCCGCTGTACGGCGAATGGAGTGAGGAGTGGGGCCGCCAGGCCACCGACGTGCTGCTCCGCCTGGCTCCCGAGGTGGACGCGATCTTCTGCGGGAACGACCAGATCGCCCGCGGCGTCGCCGACGCGGTGCGTGAGGCCGGACGCGGCGTTCCCGACGACGTGGCGCTGGTGGGTTTCGACAACTGGGAGGTCATGGCGATGGCCTGCCGCCCGCCGCTCACCACGGTGGACATGAACCTCCGCGAGCTCGGCCGGGCCGCCGCCGAGCGGCTGCTGGCCGCCATCGACGGCCAGTTCACCCCCGGCGTGGAAACGCTGCCGTGCAGCCTGGTGCTCCGGGAGTCCAGCCGGGCTCGTGTCACAGCATCCGCGGCCAAGTCAGCGCCCGCGCCGGCCGGCCAGTCGATCTCTGACTAAGCTCGCTGCGTCAGCCGGGCAGCAGCCCGGCGCGGTACCGCTGGGGGAGGAGCAGCAATGGCCAGCGAGAACGACGAAAACACCGCCAAGCTCGCAGTGCTCATCGACGCCGACAACGCGCAGCCCGCCATCGCCGAGGGACTCTTGGCCGAGATCGCCAAGTACGGCACCGCGCACGTCAAGCGGGCCTACGGGGACTGGACCGGCACGAGGCTGAAGGGCTGGAAAGACCAGCTGCTCACTCAGTCGATCCAGCCGATCCAGCAGTTCGCGTACACCACCGGCAAGAACGCCACGGACGCCGCGATGGTCATCGACGCGATGGACCTGCTGTACTCGGGGCGGTTCGACGGATTCTGCATCGTGTCCAGCGACAGCGACTTCACCCGCCTCGCGGCGCGCATCCGCGAATCCGGGCTGACCGTCTACGGGTTCGGTGACCGCAAGACACCCAAGCCGTTCGTGGCGGCGTGCGACAAATTCATCTACGTCGAAAACCTCATACCGGTCCGGGTAAAGACTGAGCCTGCCGACGAGACGCTGAAACCGGCACCGCGTGCCACAGCCGAACAACTCAAGGCGGACACCGCGCTGGTCAATCAGCTGCGCAACGCTGTAGAAGCAGCCTCGGATGATGAGGGGTGGGCGCCGCTGGCATCAGTGGGCAGTATCATTACCAAGCAATCCCCGGACTTCGACTCCCGCAACTACGGCTACAGCAAGCTGAGCGACCTGATTGCCGCCACCACACTGTTTGACTTGGACTGGCGGGCACATGGCGAAGGGAAACCGAGCATCGTCTACGCCCGCGATAAACGCTACAAGCCAGCCCAGAAAACAACCTGAACGGAATATCCGAGGTTCTCACGGCGAAGCGCCGTACCGGGGCCTGCTCTCGGGCACCGATCCCACCGCCGAGGGCTGACGACCGCGCCCGTCGTAGAGGCGTGTGGCGAGTTTGCGGATAAGTCCGGCGATATCGGGTAGTTGTAGGTCGTGGCTAGAACGAGAACAGTAGCCGGGTACGTCATCCCCGGAATCGTTGTGTTCTTCTTCTGGTTGGTGGTTGTCATCCTCGCCATCATCCTGCTGGCGTTCATCGTGCACTGGGCCGGCGGCGGAGCCCTGAATCTGCGGCTCGGACACTTCGTCCTGGACGTCGGCTTCACCTGATCGCCTGCCGATGTGGCTTGTGGCTCTCCCGCCGCTGCCGAATTACCTGAATGTCCGGTAAGTCCCAAACGGCGTGCGGATTAAGGCGGAATATCCGTGCTGCACGGAATTTTAATGTACGAATACGGCGGGTAAATTTCCGCGTAGCACATAATTTCCGCGAAGCACGCGGCAAGGCTCACCACCCCGGCCAGGCGGGCGAGATTCATCCAGACCGGTGCCATAACGGGTTCCCTTCATAATCTGACCTGGACTGTGACGGTGCCGCCGCCGACCGAAGTGCCGCCGGCCGAGGAGACCTTCACCATCACGCCGCCGAACGCACCCGGGCTGAACACCCAGCCCGAACCCATCCCGCGCAGCGTGGCGGCGTCCGCGGCGCGCGGGAGCACCCGCCCGTCCACGGACACCGACCGCGGCGGACGTGACATCAGCACGAGGACCTGCGTGCGCGCCGGGGCGCCATGCAGCACCAGACGGCCCGAACCGGAAGGCGCGTACAGCCACCCGGCCAGGCCGGGCTTGGCCAGGTCGTCAGTGCCCCAGCCGTCCGACCACACGCCGGGCGTGCGGGCGTTGAAGCCGATCGCCGTCCCGGCCCGCAGGAACAGCGGGAACTGGTCAAGACCGACCGAATCAACGACCGTCTGGCCCCCGGAAAGCACCTGCCCGGTGAACACGTTCACCCAGCGCCCGGCCGGCAGGTACACGCTGACCGGCGTCGGCTGCCCCGCGTCACCGTCGGCCTCGGCGCGGGAGGCGGTGACCGGCGCGGCCAGCAGGCCGGGGCCGACCATGAACTCCTGATCGCCGGCCGCCCACGCCGCCTGGTCGGACGGATACTGGTACCCGACCGCGCGCAGGATCGGCACCCCAGTCCGGGCCGCCTGCACGGCCAGCCCGTACAGGTACGGGAACAGCTCATAGTGCAACACGACAGAAGACCGGAAGTCGTTAACCGCCCACGCCGGGTACTCCCACGGCGTGGCGTTCAGGCCGGCCCCGCCGACCTCGAACACCGGGCTCACCGCGCTGAACTGCGCCCAGCGGTCGAACAGCACCGGCGTGGGGGCATTCGCGGCAGTCGCAGGCGGCTGGGGATCGATGCCGCCGGTGTCCGAACCCCAGGCGAAGTCACCGGTCAGCGACTCGCTGATGCCGTACCGCACCTCGGCCTGCAGTCCGGAGAACGTCGCGAAGGTGTCGCTCCCCCACATGCCGTGCGCGAGGGCCGCCGTGCCCGGAACACCCGACCGGACGAGGGTTTCGAACGAGTTGCCGTCGACCGCGCGCAGCGCGGCCGTGACCGCGGCGTGGTACAGGTCCGGGTACTTCAGGTACAGGCTCGCGCCGGATCCCCCGGAAAGCTGGGCGGTCTGCAGCCGGAACTCCTCGCCGCGGTCCTCCTTGGCCATGTCGACGCCCATCGAGAACAGCTTCGTGAGCTGGTCGGTGTAGTAGGCACGCGCCGCCGGGTTGGAGAAATCGATGTAGTTCGTGCCGGGAATGAGCCAGCCGTTGGCCGACCAGACGCTGTTCAGGCCCGCGCACGACCCGCCGCCCTGCGAGGCACTCGGCGACGACACCTGCGGCCCCACCCACAGCCCGAACTTCACGCCCTCGGCGTGCACGGTGTCGATCATCTGCCGCGGGTCGGGAAAGAACGTGGGATCGAACCGCAGGCTGCCGACGCAGGCGCTGCCGTTGACCCGGTGGGTGTTGCCGGGCGGCTGCTGCTCCCACGGGTTGTCGATCCAGATCGTGCCGATCGGGATGCCGAGCTGCTTGAACTCGGCCACGTCGGCGAGCACCTGGGCCTGGTCCGCGCTCACATCCCGCCACTTCATCAGCCCGAACTCGCTCGGCGGCGGCAGCGACGGCAGCCCGGTCGCCTGGTAGTAGCCGGTGGTAACCTGGGCCGGCGATCCGAAGAACACGTCATAGCTGAGATGGTCAGCGAACACGCACACCTGCACCCGGTCCGGCAGGGCGGTCGCCGAGACCGGGCATGGAGCGGGGACCGGATCCCCCGCGGGCACCGACGGCGTCCGAGCGCAGGTCGGGCCGTCGGCCACCGGTGTGGCGCCAGGGAAGGCGAACCGCCCGATGTCGTCCGTGCCGGCGTACAGCCCGTAGCCGCCCGAGCTGAGATAGAACGGGCTGGCGCTCTGCTCCTGGTTCTGGCAGTAGTCGCCCGCCTCGCTGCCTTCCTTGCCCGGGCTCCATCCCCTGATGTGGCCGCGCAGATCGACGTAGGCGGCGGAACTGCCGCCCAGATAGTGCTCGGACGGCCCAGCGGTGAGCGCCTCGAAAACCGCGGTCACCCCGGTCGACGGCGTCAGCGTCCACGCCAGCCGCACGCCCTGAGGCGTGCGGGTGACCGTCACGGTCGCGGTGCGCCCCGGCTCGTCCGTCGCCACGGAATACGCAATCCCGCCGGGCACGGCCCGCTGGCCAGTCAGGTCGGTCAGCCGGTGGTAACTCCCGCCCGCCTCATAAGACAGCCGCCCGCCAGGTCCGGCTGTGGTACCGCCCGCCTCGCCGGTAACCGTCCGTCCATGGCTCACAAACATCACAGCGAACGGGCTGGGTGTCACCGTCCAGTCTGGCTCCGAGCCAGCATGGGCGGTCGTTACCGGCGCGGCCAGTAGCGCGACGCCGAGAAGTGCCGCTACGCTCGTCGTCGTCAGCTTCATCGGAAGCTGGTCACCCCCGATCCGACCAGGTACAACGCGCGGCCGTCCGTGGTGCCTTCGTAGCGGGGGGCGCCTTCTCCGTACGCGGTGTAGGGCCGGGTCCCGGCCGGTAGCGCGACGGTCGCCTGGACGTTGTCGGGAACCGTGACACGAAGGCTCACCTCTCCCCCGGTGCCGGGAATCCGGTGCCATGACAGTGAAACCACGCCTCGTTCGGTGCTCTGCGAACCGGAAGCGGAGTCCAGACCGGAAGCGGGGGGAGCCACCTCAACCGACGCGGCGCCCACCCCGGTCACTGTGTCCGATTGGCCTGGGCCTCCGGCCGCGGCGATGCCGAGCAGCGCGCGGGTGACGGGGTAGACACCTACCGAGCCCCAGCCGTGCGAGAAGCTGTCGGTACTGTTCTGGTTGATAGCGGTGCCGGTGCATTCGGTGTCGTCGTAACTGACGTTGTCGCCCGCCTGGCCGCCCGGCGCGGCGCAGCCTGGATCCCACTGCTCCCACATCGAGGTGCCGCCCTCGGCGAGGATCTTCGCCGGGCCGTCACCGGCCGTGTTGGTGAGCAGGGTGACCAGGGCGGCTGGCTGGCCGACCTGCGCCAGCGCCAGGGCGAGCTGCCCGAAGTCCATCGGGCCCTGCTTCATGCCCTGGCTGGCTATGTACGCGCCGAGCCGCGGGTACGCACTGGGCGGCGCGACGCCGTAGACGATCGCGAACGTCTGGCCGGTCTGGGAGGAGTTGCCGATCAGGGCGTCGCCTTCCGCGGCCGTGCAGCTCCCGGGGACGTCCTGGGCGCCGCCGGCCACGGTCATGCCGTCGTCGTACAAGCCGTTGGGATCCTTGAGCTTCGCGTTGATCGTGTTGATGAGGTTGTTCATCTGCTGGGCGTAGGCGCTCGCGCTGGCTGTGTCACCCAGCACCTGGGCGGCGCCGGCCAGCGCGCGGTAGTCCTGGACGGCGCGCATGTTCACCACGGTGTCGACGCCGGAGTTCAGCACCACCGTGTTGTAGCGGTCGGTGGGCGGCCAGTCGATGATCCCGAACTTGTACGAAGCCGACTGGGAGAAACTGGCCAGCTGGCAGACCAGGCCGGCCGCCTGGCCGGTGCCATAGGTGTTGTCGGCGTCGTAGGTCGCGACGTTCCGCATCGTCGGGTAGGCCGCCGCGAGCGTGGCCTGGTCGCCGGTGGCCAGGTAGTAATCCCACACCAGCTCGGGGAACATCTGGGAGTAGTCGGGGATGTCGCGCTTGTTGCCGTTGCTCACGTTGTTGTCGGGGTAGAGCGCGTTGACTTCGCCCCAGGTGGTGTCCGGCGCAGGGGATCCCGGTATCCACCAGCGCTGCTGAGAGAAGATCAGGTTGTCGATCAGCTCACGGGTGAGCGCGCGCTCGTCCAGGTCCTCCATCTGGGCCAGCGACTCGTTCGTGGCATCGCCGGTGAACTGGCCCTCCTGCCGGTCCGGGCTGTCCTCGTAGGCCTGCTGGCCGGCGAACAGCGCGGAGCGTTCCATCAGGGCGAAGACGGCGTTGAGTTCCTTGTTGCCGCTGGTGAAGGTCGCCGCGGTCGTGGACGCAGCATTGAACTGCTCGACGGCCCAGATGTCTTTGGTGGTGAGCGGCTCGGCGGCGCCGGAGATCTGGAGGTAGCGCCAGCCCATGGGAACGTAGAAGCCGGTGGTCTCGTCAGGGGTGCCGCTTTGCGTGTAGTAGAAGTTCAGGTTCGTTGACTGGGTGTCTAGGGCGTCGGTGCCTACGCGGCCGCCCTGGACCCATACGCCTGCGGCGTGGCTTGTCCGCAGCGGGGTGGCCAGGGTGATGACGTTGCCGGTGACGCCGGTGATCGTGTTCTGTTCCGGGTGGCCCGCGCCGTAGCCGTCGGCCGGAGCGTCGATCGTGATGGGGTCGCCCGCGGCGAAGCCGGGACCGCCGCCGGTCTGTCCAGGCCCCGCACTCCCCGTGCCCGACATATCCGGATATTTGCTCGTATCGTCCACGGTGATGCTGGTCGCGCCGGCTGGGGCGGCGGCCGTGGTTACCGTGCCGGCCAGGCGGTAGCTGGCGGTGAGCGTGACCTGGTTGCCGGCCTGCGCCGCGGTCGAGCCGGGGAAGCGGACGACCGGCACGCCGACGAACGCGTAGCCGAAATCCGCCTCGACCGTGCCGTCAGACAGCGTCCGCACCGAGGCGGGATGCACGATCTTGTAGGTCAGCGGCGCCTGGAGCGGGACCAGGTGGGTGAACCCGCACGGACTGGACAGCACGGGCGTCGCGGTAGCGGTGGCGGGCGGGGCGGGCGCGGAGTTCGTGCCGGTCGGCGCGGAGTAGTTGCCGCAGTCCGGCGGGTTCGGCAGCGGCGCGGTCCCCATGGTCACGGCGGGCTGCCAGGCGCTGGTGTACCGGTAGCCGGCCTGGTCCCAGCCGGCCAGCGCCTGGGCGCCGGGCGCGCTGTAGTACTCGACGTAATCCCCGGCGCCCTGCGAGCTGCGCACGGTCGCGGTCGTGTTCAGCTCGCTCGTGTCCTTGGTCACCATCCAGCTGCCGTCGGAGACAAACGTCTGCTCGCGGCTCTTGGCGTAGTCGACGACGATCTTGACCAGCAGGCCGGACGGGCCGTTCTCGCTGGTCACCGTCGTCCCGCTGGGCTGGTCCGCGGGCAGCGGCCTGGTCAGCGTCACCGTATTGCCGCTGAGCGCGTTGATCGTGTCCGTGGCGAAGGCCGGGGTGCCGGGGACGCCGAAACCCAGTGTCTCGCCCGGGTACCAGTCGGAGCCGGCGCCGCAGAACTCGGCCGAACGGTCCGGGGCCGACTGGCAGGTGCTCGCGGTCGACGCTGTGATGGTGATCGTGGTGGCGCCGGCTGGCGCGTCGGCGGCCAGCGTGGTGGGGTACGGCTGCGGGCCCTCGGGATGCGCCTCCCCGACCGCCCAGTGCGCATACCTGAGGCCGATCGCGAGCTGGTTGTTCGCCGCGCTGTTTTGGCCTGGGCCTCCGGCCGCGGCGCGTTGTGCTTGTGCGGTGATGTCCACCGCGTCGTAGTAGTTCTCCCCCGCCGTCTGGTAGTCGTCCTGGGTGCCGGCCACCTGGCCGTTGACGTGCAGCTGCCAGCGCATCGGGGCGGCGAGGTAGACCAGCGCCCGGGTGATGTGACCGCTGTCCAGGGCGAACTGGTTCCTGGCCAGCGTGTAGTCGATCTTCGAGTCGTTCCCCGTCGTCGGCCTGCGGATCCACTGGGCACCGGACCACTGCGTGTCACCGAGCCCTGTGCCGAACCGTGCTGACGCCGGCGGGCTCGGCTGGCCTTGCCGGTTCCAGGTGACGACGGTCCAGTCGTATTCGGCGCCGCCGTTGAGCCGCGGCCCCGCGTAGGGCACATAGTTCGACTGCGACGAGCTGACCTTGCCGCTGTCCCAGGTTTGCGCGCCGGTGCGCGCGTCCTTGACGACGATCCGGTACGCGGTCTGGATCTCGTCGCCGGCCCGGTCCCTCGGCAGCCAGCCGAACTGTGGCGGCCCGGTCACGTCGAGCGGCTGGATGAGGTCGCCGACGGTCAGGTGGTCCGGCGCCTGCGCGGTCCCCGCCGCCCCCGGCGCGGTGCCAGCGCCGACGCCCGCCACGGCCAGGACGGCGGCCCCCGCGGTTACCGCGATACGCCGCTCGCGCCGTCTTTGCGCACGAAACCGACGCGGCAGCGCCGGATATTTCAGCATTTGCCGGTTTCTACGCGTCGGTTTGATGCGCATAGTCATCTGATGGAGAGGGTGGCGTGCAGGGGGAGGTTGGCCGAGGAATCGCCCAGGGAGATCGTGTACTGGCCGGGGACGGTCGTCCACCTCTGCGCGGCGCTGTCCCAGATCTGGAACGTGTGCGGGTCAAGCGTGATCGTTACGGGTTTTGTCTGCCCGGGGCGGAGCGTGACCCTCGCGAAACCGCGAAGCTGCTCGGGCGGCTCGCCAGCGGCGGCCGGATCGGCCACATAGACCTGCGCGACGTCCGCGCCGGTACGCGTCCCGGCGTTGGTAACGTCCGCCGTGACCGTCACGCCGCGGGCGCCGCGCGACACCCTCAGGTGGCTCATCGAGAACGTGGTGTACGACAAGCCGTATCCGAATGGGAACAGCGGGGTCTGGTTCTGGGCCTGATACCAGCGGTAGCCGACCTCAAGCCCCTCCGAGTAGACGGCCGTGTCGTTGACGCCCGGCCACTGCCGCGGAGTCGACGCCGGTACCTGGCTGTTGCTGGCCGGGAACGTGACCGGGAGCTTGCCCGACGGGTTGGCATCACCGAACAGCACGGCCGCGACCGCGTTCCCGTCCTCCTCGCCCGGGTACCAGGCTTCGACGATCGCGGGCACCTGGTTCGCCCAGGGCATCAGGACGGGACCGCCGCTCTTGACCACCACGATCGTGTGCGGGTTGGCGGCGGCGACCGCCTCGACCAGCTGATCCTGGTCGCCGGACAACTCCAGCGTGGTGCGGTCGGTGCCCTCGGTCTCGCTATCCCCCACCATGACGACCGCCACGTCGCTGGTCTTCGCGAGCGCCGCCGCGGCGGCGGGGTTGCTGCCGTCGTTGTAGGCCACGGTCACGCTGGGGCCCACCCGGCTCTGGATACCCGCGACGGGGCTGACCGTGTAGAGCGGGATGACGTGTGAGCTTCCGCCGCCGCCGGTCTTGGCCGCCCCGGCGAACGGGCCGATCACCGCGATCGAGTGCAGGCTGCTCGCATCCAGCGGGAGCTGGCTCGTGTTGTTCTTGAGCAGCACGGTGCTCTCTTCAGCCGCGGTCCGCGCGAAGGCACCGTCCTGCGCCGCTGGAATCGGCGTGGTGGTGAGCGTGCGGTTGAACAAGCCGAACTGGAACATCACGGTGAACCTGCGGACCAGCATCGCGTTGACGGTGTCGATGGGGACCTGACCGTCCTCAACGGCCTGCTGCATCGCGTCGGCGTAGAACACGCCGGTGGGCATCTCCAGGTCCATCCCCGCGCCAGCCGATCCGACGGTGCTTTGCGCGGCGCCGAAGTCAGACTGGACGAACCCCTTGAACCCCCACTGGCCCCGGAGCACGGTGCTCAGCAAGTAGTCGTTCTCGCAGTTGTAGGTTCCGTTGACCTTCGGATAGGCACACATCAAGGCGCCCGGACGCGCCTGGGCGATGATCGCCTGGAACTGGCTCAGGTAGATCTCGTGGAGGGTGCGGTCGCCGATGATCTCGTTGACCGTGTTCCGGTTTGTCTCTTGGTTGTTCGCGTCGTAGTGCTTGACCTCGTCGATGATTCCCTGGCTCTGGATGCCCTCGACGTCACCCGCGCCGATCTGCCCGGACAGGTAGGAATCCTCGCCATATCCCTCGAACTCGCGCCCGTTCTCCGGAACCCGCGCGATGTTCACGTCGGGTCCCTCGACCAGGCTATTGCCGAGGTCGCGGGCTTCGGCGCCGGTGATCACCCCGTACTCGCGGGCCAGGCCGGTGTCGAACGACGCGGCCAGGCTGATCGGCGCGGGCAGCGCGGTAGCGGGCTGCTGCTGCGGATCGTCGCCCGGACCGGCGCCAGCCGGACCGTTCGTGATGACCAGCGGCGGGATACCCAGCCGGGGGATGCCGGGAACGTAACGCCGGTGCTGGGCATTCTGGATTCCGTGCAGTTCGGTGATCTTCTCGGTCAGCGTCATCTGGGCGACGAGTTCCTGCGCGCGACGTTCCGGGCTCTGGCCCGGATTCATCCAGGGCCGCGCGACCGCCGGCCCGGCCGTGGCTGCCGGCCCGGCCGTCGCGGCCCGCGCCGGCCTGATTCCCGTGTGCCCCACCCCGGCCAAGGCGGGCGTAAGGACCAGAACCGGTGCCATGCCGATCGCCATCAGGACTTTGCCGCAGCGTGTCATCCGCCTGTCCTCTCGGACGAGCCCAGTCCGCTCCGATCAGATACGAACACGATTAAACGATTCAGTCAAGTGGGCAATCGCTCGCATGGAGCGTCTTGAGGGATTCTGAGCGACTGATGCAGAATTAACCCGCCGCACATGCTCCAACGCGGGAGGCAACGGCACATGACGCGCGATACGACGAGCGGACACGACGGAATCAACCGACGGGGCTTCCTCGCAGGTGGCGCGGCGGCGGCCGGCCTGGGCCTGACCCGACTCGGGTCACAGCAGACCATGGCAGAGGAGGAGGCGGCGGTGGCGACCGGCCAGCCGGCCGGCCTGCTCACCTCGCTGCTTGACGATCCGCTTGGGGTACCGACCAGCGGACTGCGGATGTCCTGGATAGTCCCGGCGCTCGGCGTGGCGCCCATGCAGACCGGCTACCAGATCCAGCTCGCGGCCGCCCCGGCCGGCTTCACCAGCTCCGGCACGCTGATCTGGGACAGCGGCAAGGTGAACGACACCTCGTCGGTCGCCGTCAGTTACCAGGGCCCGGCGCTGAGCCCGGCCACTCCGTACTGGTGGCGGGTGCGCACCTGGGTGGGCGGCCCAATAGGCGGCACAGCAGGTGGCACAGTGTCGGCGTGGTCGGAGCCGCAGCGCATCGTGACCGAGGCAGCGGAGTGGACGGGGATCCCGGTGTGGGCGCCCGCCGACCCGCAGATCGCCGGGAGTAACGACTGGGCGCTGCTGCGGACCGGGTTCACCCTGCCGGCCAAGCCGGTGCGCTGCGCGTTCGTCCAGGCCACCGGCCAGTCACCGGAGGGCGCCAGGCAGTATGTGTACAAGCTCTGGTGCAACGGCACGCTGGCGGGGCGCGGTCCGGTTCGTTCCATGGGACCGGAGTCGCGCTACCAGACCCACGACATCACTGCCTTCCTCCGCCCGGGGCCGAACGCACTGGCCGCACTGTGCTACGCGGCGAGCGGCCGCCAGTTCCAGGCCCAGGCCGTCGTGGTGTTCGACGACGGCAGCCGCCAGGTGATCGGCACCTCCGGAAGCTGGCGGGCGCTGCGCGGCGACAAGCTGCTGCCGCCCAGCGGATTCACCGGCGGCGGCTACTTCAACGACCCGCAGGAATTCTGGGACATGCGGCAGGAGCCGGCCGGCTGGACCCAGCCCGGCTTCGACGACAGCGCATGGTTGCCCGCCGCGCCGGGCCAGGCTCTCGGGGCCCTCGCCCCGGCCGCGGTGAACATCGAGCAGTACCTGGTCCAGCCGGCCGCCGTCACCCAGGTCAAGCCGGGCACCTGGCTGGTCGACCTGGGCCGGGAGATCGCGGGCGGCCTGCACCTGCGGGTCAACGGCACCGCGGGGGACACGATCACCGTCCAGCTCGGCGAGCAGGTGAACGGCACGTCGGTGGCGTACCACCTGCTGGCCGGCAACACCTACAGCGAGGCGTGGACGCTGCGCGACGGCTGGCAGGATATCGAGCACTGGGGCTACCGGGGCTTCCGCTGGGCGCAGCTGATCGCCAGCGACACCAGCCTCGATCTCAGCACCGCCGTGCAGGGGGTGGCGCTGCACATGGCGTGGCATGAGGAGGACTCGGCCTTCGACTGCTCGAATCCGGACCTCACCCGCGTCTGGGAGTTCGCCCGCTACTCGATCAAGGCGACATCGCTGGACGTCTACCAGGACACGCCGACCCGCGAGCGGGGGCCGTATGAGGGCGATGCCCTGATCAACCAGCGCTCGCAGTACGCGGTCCAGCGCAGCTACAGCCTGGCCCGGTACTCGGACTCGTACCTGTGCCGGCGCCCATCCTGGCCCACGGAATACCACCTGATGTCCGTGCTTTCCGCGTGGGTGGATTACATGGCCACCGGCGACTCCAGTCATTTCAGCGCCGACTACTCCTACTACGTCGCGAAGAACTACGACGCGGACCTGGGCAGCGACGGCCTCGTCCACAAGGCGCCAGGGTCCTCCGGGCAAAACAACGCCGACCTGGTGGACTGGCCCGCCACCGAGCGCGACGGCTACGTGTTCACCGACGTCAACACGGTGATCAACTCGTTCCAGTACGCCGCCTATGCGACGCTGTCCCAGGTAGCCACCGTGCTCGGCAACCAGGCGGACGCGGCCAGATACGCAGGCCTCGCTGACCGGGTGCGGACCGCGATCAACACGCTGCTGCTGCCCGCGGGCGCCGGCGCGTACGTCGACGGCGAAGGCACCACGCATACCGCGCTGCACGCCACGCTCTTCCCGGTAGCGCTCGGAGTGGCGGAAAACGCGGATCTGCCGGCGCTCGGCCGTTTCCTGGCCAGCGGTGGCATGGCATGCGCCGTGTACGCGGCGCAGTTCCTGCTCGACGCGCTGTTCGCGGCGGGACAGGCGGACGCCGCCCACGCGCTGCTCACCTCGGCGGGCCTGAGCTCGTGGCTGCACATGATGGACGACCTGCATGCCACCATCACCATGGAGGCCTGGGACCCGTCGATCAAGCCGAACACCACGTTCTCGCACGCCTGGGCCACCGCCCCGGCCAACGTGGTCGCAAGGCAGATCCTCGGCGTGCAGGTGACGTCGCCCGGCGCGGCCGAACTGCTCGTCCGCCCCATGCCCGGGCCATTGACCTGGATGAGCGGGACGGTGCCCACGATCCGCGGACCGGTCCGGGTGAGCGTGGACCGCCGCGGCCGGAGGCCCAGGCAGATCCAACACAGCGGCCCCCGGCAGATCCAGCACGGCATCCTGCGCGCCGTGGTTGACCTGCCGCCGAACACCACCGGGCGGATCGAACTCGACACCGGCGCGCTCGCCGTCGACCCTGGTTCGCTTCGCGTCCAGGCCGCATCAGTGCGATCGGAGCCGACGATCGCCTATGACGGCGCGGTCGTAACAGTTTCCGGCGTCCAGCCCGGCCGGACCACAATCATCGGCGGCTTAGCGCGGCGTCAATGTGGGAACGAAACCGCTTACCAGGGCTCGGACCTCGGACAATGAGAGGGAGGCGCAAGATGTCGGATCTGGTCGTTATCGGCTATGAGGACCCGCAAACCGCCCATCAAGCGTACGAGCAGGTGCAGCGCTTGCAGCAGGATTTCGTCGTCGACCTGCGCGGACTCGCCATCGTCGACGTCGACGCCGACGGAAAGACTCACGTTCACACCCCCCGGCGGATCATCGGTACGTCGATGGCGACCGGCGCGATCTTCGGCCTCATGATCGGCCTGCTGTTCTTCGTGCCCGGCATGGTCCTGCTGGGTGGCGCGATCGGCGCCCTAATGGGCAAATTCAACCAATCGGGCATCGACGCTTCGTTCCGCGACCGCGTGGAGCACCTGCTCGAGCCCGGCCACTCGGCCTTGGTGATCATGGCCTCGAAGATCACCGAGGACAAATTCGCGGCCGCCATGCAGCCCTTCGGCGGCACCATTCTCAAGACCTCGCTATCCGACAGCGACGAGAAGGAACTCGCCGAGGAACTCGCCGGCCAGAGCTAAGGACGCCTGGTCGGGCGAATCCGGATATGAGCGGAACGTCGGAAAAGGCGACCGGGGGGCAGCAGGGCCAGGGATCCGACCGGTTACGATGAGCCATCAAGCTCGCCGGTTAGCCGATGAGAGCCCGCGCCAGCCAGCAGGGCGGCAATACCGGGCAAAGTGTGAACTTCCCAGACATATGACACGCGGCGTCCCGGCCCGCCTCCGGTCGGCCTGTTCACATGTCACGCCCTGACCGACATCACGCGGGAAACGGACCTGGCCGGCATGCCGCGCGGGAAGCGGACCCGGCCGGCATGCCGCGCGGGAAACGCTGGACAAACGCCCGGGTATGCGAGGCCCAGAATCTGCTGCCGCCGCCCATTGCCGGATTGCCTTGAACGTTCGATAATTCTCGAACCGGATGTCGATTAAGGCGGAACATCCGTGCTGTTTGGAAATTAATGTACGAATACGGCCGGTAAACTTCCATGTTGCACGTAATTTCCGCGCTATATGGAGGCAAGGGCTGGGCTGCTGAGGCTGATCAGAAGCCGTGACTGATTCGCCAGCGCCCAACTTGACCCGCCGTGTCATCATATGCTAGTTTTATTTTGCACATGCTAAAAGGAGTTATTGATGACCGGAGACAGCATGCTGAAGGTGCTGGCTACCCTGGCCAACCCGCACCGGATCCGGGTCGTGGCCGCGCTGGCCACCGAGCGGAACTACGTCAGCCAGCTGGCACGCGACCTGGGCATCAGCCGTGCCCTGCTGCAGGTTCACCTGCGCAAGCTCGAGGCGGCCGGGCTGGTATCTGCCTCGGTCGAGGTATCCGCGGACGGCAAAGCGATGAAGTTCTACGAGGTGGCGCCCTTCGGGCTGCACCTCACCCCCGAGACGATCAAGGCCGCGGCGCGGACACTGAGCATGGACAGCGACCTGGAGGCGGAGCTGCGATGAGGACCAGGACGCCGAGGGAAACGGCGATTATCTGCGCGGCCGCCGTGGCCATAGTCATAGTGCTGGTCATCCCCTTCGAATTGCCTTCTCACAATGCGGACGGGGGCACGACGAACAACAGCAGGTACCTCGTCTGGGTCGCCGTCGCCGGGGTGATCGCGCTGGCAACGGCGCTGCGCTACCGGTACCTCACCACCCGGAAGAGGATGCAGGACGAACTGGCCGGCGATGAGCAGTACCGCCAGCTGGCCGAGGAATACCGCCGGCTGGCCGACTTGGCGATCACGGCCCAGGAACACACCGACCTCAAGCTTGGCGACGTCAACGCCCAGCTCGACTACCTGCGGGAGCAGATGGCGTCGCTCCAGAAGATCCTCAAGGACGTCGAGTGATCGCTTGGCGTTTTTGATGCCGCGCCAGCGTTCAGAGGCGGTACCGTTCCTGGAGCTTTCGCAGCCACGGGGAATCGGGAAAGAACTCGATACCGTGGCGCTGGCAGGAAGCACGGAAGCCCTCGGCGTCACCGGGCTGGAGCGCGGCGGTCTCCTCGAACCAGCGCTCGGTCCCGCCGGGAGTGAGCACCTCGATGATGCGGGCGGGAATGGCTTCGGAGTTCCACATGGCGTGCAGGATGCCTCGCGGCTTGAGCGCCCATGCGCCTGGCCCTGCCGTGGCCGTCTCCTCGCCGACCAGGACGCCGATCTCGCCCGACAGGACGTGGACCCAGACGTCGTTACGGTGGGTGTGCGGGGTGATCAGCTCGCCGGGCGGGATGGTCTCCTCGATCACGGCCATGACGCCGCCGGTCTGCTCGGCACGCACGCGAACCACGACATCGAACCTGCCGCCGAGCTGGTGGCCTTCGCCGGAACCGATGAGAAAGGACATGGTTCCCTATCGAATAGGCTGCGCGAAGGCGGGTCAAGCCAGAATCGAGGTGGCGGCCATCCCCGCGTTCGGCAGCTTTGATGAGACGGTGATCCACTATGAGCAGCTGGGCAGCGGCGAGCCGGTGCTGCTGTTGCACAGCTTCCCGTTTGACTCGCGAGTGTGGCAGAGCACCGGCGTGGCAGACGCCATCATCGCCGCGGGCCGTTCGGTCATCGCCGCCGACCGGCGCGGCAGCGGCCGCTCGGCCCGGCCGCATGATCCCAGCGCGTACGCCGGCAACGCGTGCGCCCGCGACGTCACCAGCCTGATCGATCATCTGCGGCTCGCGCAGGTGGACCTGGCCGGGTATTCGATCGGGTCAATGATCGGGCTTCGTGTCCTGCAGGACGATCCGCGCGTCCGCCGGGCGGTCCTCGGCGGCGTCGGAGACGACATCGTTCACCTGGACCCCCGCCTGCGGAAACAGGTCGCTGCCGACCTCGCGGAAGAGGACCCGACGGTGCTGACCGGTCCCGGCAAGTCGATGCGGGAACGAATCGCCCGCCTCGGCGGCGACCCGGTTGCGCTCGCGGCGATGTGGACAGCGCCATTCGTCGAATACGACGGTGGCTTCGACCATGTCCGCGCCGATGTCCTCATCATCACCGGGGAGCTTGACCACGATTTCGGCGATCCAGTCGCGCTTACCGCCCGGCTGCCAAGGGCAACTGTGTTCCGGCCGCCGACCGACCACGCATCGACGATGAACCACCCGACGTTCGCCGAAAAGCTGATCGCCCACCTGACCGGCCGGTGCTACTCAGCCGGCGGCGCTGCCGAGCGCGTTGTCGACCCAGGTCCGCAAGGCAGCCAGCGGGACGGCGCCAGTCTGCCGGGCCGCCACCTGCCCGCCGCGCAGTATCAGCAGGGTCGGGATGGCCTGAGCATCGAACCGCCGCGAGATCTGCGGTGATGTATCGACGTTCACCTTGACCAGCTTGATGCGGCCCGCCAGGCCACGAGCGAGCTGCTCCAGTGCCGGGCTGATCATGCGGCAGGGCCCGCACCACGGCGCCCACAAGTCAACCAGGACAGGAATCCGGGCCGCCTCGGCGACCTCGCCGAAGGTGGTGTCGTCGGCGTCAGCGATCCACGGCAGCGGCTGATGGCACTTGCCGCACCGGGGCGTCCCGGCCGCCGCGGCCGGCACCCGGTTGGCCTGGCCGCAGTGCTCACACCGGATCAACCCGCCTACCATGAGGTCAATTATCCCCCGGCGGACCGGCGTCGGCGCTCGTGCCTGCGCTCATGACCCGACTCGATGGCGCCATTGATTCTCGCGACGGTCATTACCCGGGATAACTACGGGTTCTGGGTTGGCCCGAAGGCTTGGCGGAGCCGTACCTCGATCAGCTTCTGGACCAGCGGCACCGGCAGCGGCTCGCTGATGCTGAATCGCAGCGCGCCCGACGAGGTTGAGTGACCCGTGAGCTCATCTTTGAGCTCGGGAAAGACCGAGCCGCTGTGCGGCAGATAGCTGAGATGGTTCTTGAACGCGGCAAACCCGGCGATGGTCTTTCCCCGCACCTTGAAGGCGGGCAAACCGTAGGAGATCCCCTGCTCCGCCTCCGGAACGATATCCAGGATCGTCTGCCGCAGCGTGGCCAGCGTCGTGCGCTTCGGCTCCTCCAGCGCATCCAGGTACTGATCGATCTCCTCGGCGGCCACGGCCCCATTCTGGCGACCGCACACCCGCACCACAAGGGGCATCGCGGACGCGGCGCGGGGGACGGGACACGGGGACTTGACACGGCGGGATTACCGGGCTTCGTGCCCGCTATGTACGGGCGCTGATGTCACATTTCGTGCAAATTAGCAGGCTTCTTGATTGATTCATGTTGATATTTCAACACAAAGCGGCAGAATAGACGCGAATAAGTCCTGCGGCGCATGGCGTGCCCGCGTCACGAGCGTGGACTCTGGGCCCGGAACCAGAGCGTCGTCAGGGCGGCGAGCTCACCTCCGGGAGGGGAGATCCATGCCCAGACGAGCCATCATAGGGTCGCTCGCGGCGCTTCCGCTGATAGGAGCGCTCATATCCATCCCGGCCGGAGCACTGGCTAGTCCAGCCGCCACCACAGCCAGCGTCCGGGCAAGCGCCGTTACCTCATCAAGCCTGGGAACGTTCACGCCAACGTTCACCGGTCCGGCCGCCACCGGCTGCCCTTCGGGCTGCTCGCTACTGACCGGCCCGTTCCTCAGTCCGTCCACGGCCAGCCTGGCCGCTGGCGCGGCGGGCCACGCGGCCAGCGCCGCCGGCCAAGCAGCCGGACCCAGCGACGAGCTGATGCCGCCGCCCCGGCGCCCGCACGCCACGCACGGTGCGATCAGGCGAAACGCCGCCACCGCGCTGCCATCCGTCAGCTGCCAGCCACTAGGCCCCGGATGTGACCAGATCAACCCGTCGGCCGGCGATGCCGTCGGTGTCAAGGGACTGAAGGTGGTCGACAGTTCAGGGCTCAGCACCAACGTGACGGGACGCGACAACGAGCCCCCGGATCAAGGCCTGTGTGCCAGCAACAGGTACGTGGTCGAATCCGACAACATCGGCGAGGTCCTTGTCTTCGACAAGGCCCTGAACCGGAAGTCGGCGCCCATCCCGCTGGACACCATCATGGGCCTCACGCCCAGGGGTCTCAGCAGCGGTGGCGACATCTCCTGCGCGTTCGACTACAGCAATGGCGGGCACTGGTTCTTCACGGAGTTCGTTTCCAAGGGACTAACCGCCAACGGAGGACCGTTCAGCAACTGCTTCGCCGCCGTGGCCAACACCTGCTTTGAGGGCATCGCGGTGACCACCGGCCCGGACCCGTTCGGGCCGTACAACGTCTATCTCGCCAACGCCAACTACAACCCGGCGGAGCCGGGTGCTCCGTTCCTGCTCAACGACTTCACGAAGATCGGCCTGACCCGGGACGCCTTCCTGATGTTCTACGACGAGTTCCCGCAGAACGCGGGCGCGCCCGGTTTCGGCGGAGGCGGTTTCAACGGCGCGCAGGAGTTCGCGTACAGCAAGAGGGCGCTGGAGACCGGCCAGCCTGTCAGCCTCGGCAACGGACAACCCAACCCGTTCTTCAACGTCGCGATCGAGAACATGGGCACGCTGGCCACGCCGGACGGAACGTGCGCCGGCACCGCTGGTGTCGCATGCTGGGCGGCCGCGATCCCGGCCATGCCACCGGACCCGACCCAGTTCGACAACAGTCACGGCGGCTCCGGGTTCATGCTCGCCTCGCTGGACTTCAACAGCTTCGCCGGGCTGACCCCGAGCGGGGACAACCGGATAGCGGTCTTTGACTGGACCGGCTTGCGTGGCCTGAACAGCCCGAACTGCGTCGGCTGCGGCGACCTCCAATTCGGCGGCCAGCTGTTCTCCAACGTACTCCCGTACAACGACGAGGGGCAGAACGCCGCGCAGAAGGCCGGCCCGATACCGCTCGGGGACATGTGCGGCGCGGCCGGCCTCAGCGTGTCCCCCGCTCCAGGAGTCCAGCCGCCGGCCAGCTGCCCGGAAAACGGGCTGACCACCAACGGCGACTTCATGACGCAGGTCTCGCAGGCGGGAGGCCAGCTATGGGGCGCCACCAACACGCAGATCAACCAGACGTTCACGGCGCAGGCGGCGCCGGAGACCCGGCAGGGCATCGTCTACTGGGTGATCGCGACCGGCAGCTTCGACAGGTCCAGGACCTTCGGACTGACCAGCCAGGGATATGCCTCGGCGGCGCACGAGGACCTGAACATGCCGGCCATCGCCGCGTCCGGCCTCCCCTTCCAGGACGGCGGGAACGGCAGGGCAGTCATCACGTTCACGCTGTCCGGCAACGGCGGCCCCACCGGCGCGGACAACGGAGGCTTCTTCCCCAGCACCGCGTACGGACGGCTCTCCAGCACCTCGGCGGGCCTGCTCGGATCCACCCTGAACGTAGCCGACCTCGGCCAGGCGCCTCAGGACGGCTTCACCGAGTACCGCGGGTTCCCGATAGCCACCGGGCCTCGCTGGGGTGACTACAGCGCGGCGGTCTTCTCCGGCGGCAAGTTCTACTTCGCCAACGAATACATCCAGTTCCCCAACTGCCAGCCGCCGCAGTTCACGGTGACGCACGCCACCTGCGGTGGCACCAGGGACGGCCTTGCCAACTGGGGCACCTCGGTCAACTTCGCGGAGCCGTAAGCGGCCGAGGAGGCTGGCGGCGTTGCCGCCCAGGATGGCGTACCACCTTGTCCGAGCCGGCGGCCGCCACCAGGTGACGAAGCGCCTGGGGGGTGTAGACCAAGGCGTAGGAAGAGGAGGTTGTCGCCGAGGGTCCGGCTCCTGACGAGGCGCAAGGGCTTCTTGTCGCTGGTCTCGCCGAACAGGCGCTCGCCGGCCCCGAGTACGACCGGGTACACCGTCAGCCGCAGCTCGTCGACGAGGTCGTGCTCCATCAGCCTGTGTACGAGACGGGTGCTGCCATTGACGACGATGTCCCCGTCCAGCTCCCGCCTCAGCTTCGCGACCTCGGTCACCACGTCGCCCTTGAGCACCGTCCCGTTGCCCCACCTGGGCTTGCCGAGGGTCGAGGACACGACGTACTTGGGCAGGCTGTTCAGCCTGTCCGTCGAGCGACACGTTCACGCTGACTGGGCGCTAGGGTCAGGCCAGGTTTTCGTTGATGAAGATCAGGGCGAGTTCCTCCAGGTGATGACGGCTGGCATCGGGGACGTCGCGCAACGGTCCTTGCCCGGTGAGCACGGCCATCCCGTGCACGGTGGACCAGATCGGGTACTCGATACCCTCGCGACGCCGCCGGTCCAGCACGCCCGCGTCAACCAGCTCATCGAGCGCGGCGCGGAGCTGACCCAGGGGGGAGCGGTCTTGCCCGGTCTCGCCGTCGGGAACGCCGTAGGCGTGCTGATGCGGCAGGGCGAACGCCGTCGCGAACAGTCCCGGTTCCTCGCGAGCGAATTCCAGGTAGGCGATACCGACCGCGCCCAGCCTTTCGCGGGCCGCGGCGGGATCGCCGTGCTTGCCACGCACGCGGGCGACGCCCTCGGCCATGCGGTCGGCGAGCTCGCCCATGGCCGCCGTGCATACCGCGGCGAGAAGCTGATCACGGTCGGCGAAATGCCGATAGGCCGCGTTGGGCACCACGCCTACCATCCGCGTCGCCTCACGTAGCACCACGGCGTCGGGGCCGCCGGTCCGGGCCAGCTCCAGCCCGGCGGCGACCAGGCCGTCGCGGACGGCACCTCGCGGACGGCGCTGTCGCCGCGCCGCACCTGTCGCCGCTACACCTGTCGCCGGTGCTGATCGCCCGTCCGTCACGTCCGTCACCGCCACACAATAACAAAGTGGACAACGTCCACTTCACCAGTTATTGTGGACAGCGTCCACTTATTGCCGCGAGACACCCGATGGATAGGAACGGAACCATGACCAAGATGACCCCCCTGATCGAGCGCAACGACCTCTTCGCGCGCAGCTACACGCCACCGGCACTAGGCCTGCCGACCGCACAGACGCTCATCGTCAGCTGCCTCGACCACCGGGTCGACCCCGCTATCGTCCTCGGACTGCGGCTCGGTGACGCCCCGGTCATCCGCAACGCGGGGGGACGCGTCACCGACGCGGTCATCGAGGACATCGCCTTCCTGGCCTTTCTCGCCGAGCAGCTGTCCGGCGGCCAGGACGCGGCCGACACGCTGTTCGAAGTCGCGGTCATCCACCACACGCAATGCGGGACCGGCTTTCTCGCCGACCCCGGCTTCCGGCATCAGGCCGCCCAGGCGACCGGCCTCGCCGAGGCAGCACTCGAAGCCTCCGCCGTCACCGACCCGCACATCACCGTCAAGGCCGACGTCGAACGCCTGCTCACCTCGCCTATGCTCTCGCCCAAGGTAAGCGTCTCCGGCCACGTGTACGACATCGCCACCGGACGTGTCACCATCGTCGCCGACGCCCGGTACCCTCGGGGCGCCGAAGTGGCGGAGTAAGGATCCGGGGTGTGCGACCACAGCCGTTCGGGATAAAAAATACTGATAGGGCCAGGACGGGTTACAGTCGCCGGGAGTGCGCGGACGCGAGCAGCGGTCCGGCGAAGCGGCAGATCTCCTCGGCGGCGTCGAACTCCGCGGTCGGCCAAGTGTGGCCGCCGCCGAAGACCGTCCAGGTGGCTACCCGCGTTCCGCCGACGCCGCCTTCGGCGGTGGTCCGGCTGGAGAACTCAGTGGCATGCGTCCGGCCGAGACCAGGCGGGCACCGGTCGACGGTCCGCCAGAACCCGGCCGTCTCATCCAGGGACAGCGTCCGCCCGCGCAGTTCCCCGTTGGGCCCGCGGTGGCGTGAGTAGCCACCCGCGATCGGGGAAATCGGGTCGGCCGTGCCGTGGATCAGCAACGCCGAGACCGCGTGGGCGGGCTGTCTTCCGCCGTCGCGCAGGCTGGCGGGCAGTCCGCCCGCGACGGCGGCCAGCACCGCCACCTGGTCGCTGGCTTCGATCGCCAGCCGGTGAGCCATGAACGCGCCATTGGACATACCCGCCACCACCGCGCGATCCGGGAACGTGCCGTGGTGCTCGGCCGACCAGCCGATGACCGCGCGGAGGAAGGCGACATCGTCCACGCCTGCCTCATCCGCCGTCGTCACGCCGCGCCCGTCCGCCCAGCAGCCGCCAAGGCCATCGGGGAACGCGACGGCGAAACCCCACGCGTCCGCCTGCTTGTCGAACGTGGTCCACTCGCGCATCTGCGATCCGGTGGCGTCGGGATGATTGCCATGCAGAATGAGCAGCAGGGGTCTTTGCGTGCCGTCCGTGCCGTCCGCGCCGTCCGTGCCGCTGGCATCGCCGGGCAGGCGTATCGCGAACCGGCGGGCTCGGGCGCCCACGATCAGTTCCATCACGTCTAGTTTCGTTACGTCGTCCACGCGGTCAACCTTTCGGGCCAATGGGTGTCTTATCGAACACGACGGACCGCCGACCGGAGGTCAGCGGAGCTGGCCGGCCGCCTTGAGATCGTCGAACAGAAGCTGATCGACCGCGGGTACCCGGGGACGGTCGGTGTAGCCGAACCAGGCGAGTTCGGCGATCTCGCCGCTGGCGGTCAGCGTTCCCGAATACTCGCCCGCGTAGCAGCTCATCCGCACCAGCGCGCCGTCCGGATGGCCGGCGCTGTCTGGCTGATGGGCTTCGTAGGTGCCAACGTGCGTCACCGTCGCGGGGCGCAGCGCGACCGTCAGTTCCTCGGCGATCTCGCGCAAGAGGGTTTGGAGGTCGTCCTCGTTGCCTTCGCGTTTGCCGCCGGGGATGTAGAAGATGTCCTTGCCGCGAGGCCGCGCGCACAAGATCCGGCCGTCCTTCAGGCACACCCACGCCACGGTATCGACAAAGATCGGCACAGCCTCTTCCCATCAACGGTGACCAGGATCACCGCAGACCCTACCGGCATGGCGCTTATGCGCTTATCGTTATGGCTGGCCGGGCTGGACGCGTCCGGTCCAGGGCATTTCGCCGATCACGTTGGCGGCGATCAGCGTGCGGTTGGACGGATCCCACAGCAGGACCGTATCGGCTTGGGTCAATGCGATCAGTGCGGTCGTCGCCACCGGGCTGGGCGCGATCACATGCCGCTGATCATCCTCGGTAATGAACATGATCTCGAACCGGCCGTCGCCGCCGTCCGCGCCGGCCACCCAGTTGGCGTTGACGATCTTCACCGGTCGTGTCTGCTCGCTGGCTCCTGGCATGGCTCCAGGCAAGCAACGCACGGCACCGCCCGCAATTGATTCGTCCCTCGACGTAAGTTGAGCGCTATTTGCTTCGCCGGCGACTGTCCGTACGGGCCGCGGATGGATGTGACAGCCAACCGGTTACAACCGGGTCGATGCCACATCCATCCGACGTGTTCGGGGTGCGGGGCTCGGGCGCCGCTCGGTGGCGGGGCCGGTGGTGGGCGCGGGCGCCGCGGCGCCGCGGCGCCGCGCGTGCGGGCTCGGGGCCGGCGGTGTGCCGGTCAGGCCGGGTGGTCGTCAAGCCGGAAGCCAACCTTCAGCTTCACCTGAAAGTGGCACCGCTCGTTCTCCTCGATCCGGCCCCTGATGTCGCTGACCTCGAACCAGTCGAGGTTGTGCAGGGTCTTCGATGCGCGGCTGATGGCTCCCTTGATCGCGTCGTCGATACCCACGGTCGAAGAGCCGACGATCTCGCTTACTGAGTAGACACTGTCTGACATCGATATCGCCTCCGCTTAGGTTTGCCCGGGCGGCATACCCGGCTACGGGACGGCGTACCCATCGTCGGGCCAATGCCGACAACTTGACGGCCATCGTATCCGGATCGGGTCGATTGACGGGTGTTGGCCGCTCTGTGCCGGCTCCGGCGTTCGCTGGCGTTCTCTGGCATTCTCTGACGTTCTCTGGCGGACTCTGGCGGTCTCTGGCGGACCATCCGCACGTTGAGCAGCCGCCAGTGTTGCCCTGGTACAGCCGCCAGTGTTGCCCCGATATAGCCGCTATGTGTGCGGGAAACGCGGTGAACGACGCGGAAGAAAAGGGCTTTGCGGAAGAAATGGCGCCGGTTTCCGGCGCCTTTTCTTCCAGGAGGCTCCAATCTTCCCACTGAGGGACCTTGGTCTTGGAGGTCTGCCCGGCTGATGTCTGGGTTGGCCGGGGGTGGGCGGAGTGGCTGCGTTAATCAGTTGCGGTGTGTGCTGCTGGAGGGCCACAGTTAGCGGGTCGGTGGCACAGGCCGCCGA
>JAFARZ010000258.1 GCA_019245115.1 Streptosporangiaceae bacterium
CCCGCCCCCTGATAATTAGTGACCTGAGGGCGGGGATGGAGACTCCCCGACATGACAAGCACGGTGACCGCGCTCGACCGGGCGCCCGGGATCGAAGATCCTGGGCGGGTGTCTGGCGCTGGAACGGAACGCCTCGACCCGGAGGTACCCGAGCGGGCCCGGCGGCGGAGGTTCACTGCGGCGTACAAGCTGGAGATCCTGGTTGCCTATGACGCTGCCGCTGAGGGTGAGAAGGGGGCACTGCTGCGGCGGGAGGGCTTGTACTCCAGTCACATTGTGGAATGGCGCCGAGCCCGGGACGCGGGCGCGCTGGCTGGGTTGTCCGCGCCGCGGGGGCGGCCGCGGCGAGATGCGCGGGATGACCGGATCGCCGAGCTAGAACAGGAGAAACAACGGTTGGAGCAGGAGCTGGCCAAGGCCCGCCTCGTGGTGGAGGTGCAAGCAAAACTGCACGCGCTCTTGGAGACGATCTCCGAGAGCGAGGAGCCCGGGAGCGGGTTGACGCCGTGACCGACGCCGCGATCGTTGAGCTGGCCCCCGAGATCGGGGTGCGGGCGGCGTGTGCGGCCGTGGGTGTCGCCCAGGCTGGCTACTACCGGCGCCACCGGATCAGCCCCGCGCCGGCCCGGCCCGCTCCGGTGGCGCACCGCGACCGGCTCCAGCCCCGCGCCCTGACCGAGCCTGAGCGGGCGAAGATCCTGGAGGTGCTGCATTCGCCGCGGTTCGTCGATATGGCGCCGGCCGAGGTGTGGGCCACGCTGCTGGATGAGGGCGTCTACCTCGGGTCGATCTCGACGTTCTACCGGCTGCTGCGGCGTGCTGGTGAGAGCAAGGAGCGGCGCAGCCAGGCCACTCACCCGGCCAGCGTGAAACCGGAATTGGTCGCGAGTGCGCCAAATCAGGTGTGGTCGTGGGATATCACCAAACTCCGCGGCCCGGTGAAATGGACCTACTATTACCTGTATGTGATCTTGGACATTTACTCGCGATACGTGGTCGGCTGGATGCTCGCCAGCCGCGAATCGGCGGAGCTGGCCGAGGTGCTGATCCGGCAGACCTGCGCTAAACAGGGCATCGGGGCTGACCAGCTGACCATCCACGCCGACCGGGGCAGCTCGATGACTTCCAAACCGGTCGCGTTCCTGCTCGCCGACCTGGGCATCACTCAATCGCACAGCCGCCCGCACGTCTCCAACGACAACCCATTCAGCGAAAGCCAGTTCAAAACGATGAAATACCGCCCCGATTTCCCCGGCCACTTCGACTCCATCGAAGCCGCCCGGCAACACTGCCAGATCTTCTTCCCCTGGTACAACGACCAGCACCACCACTCCGGCCTGGGCTTGCACACCCCCGCCGACATCCACTACGGCACCGCCACCCAGATCCGCCAGCAGCGCGGTGTCGTGCTCACCGCCGCCTACCACACCCACCCCGAACGCTTCGTCCGCAAACCACCCCAGCCACCCGCCCTACCGGCCAGCTCATGGATCAACCCGCCCAGCCAGACAGATACCACCACTCAGTAATTAGCACCCGACGGTGCCTCATTCAGCTTGACAGGTTCCGCAGGACCGGCACGGAGGGTGTCTTGCTGTCGGCCTCGATCATCTCCAGGTAGCGCACGGTGATACCGGCATGGGTGGCCAGGGAGACGGTGCTCATCCGGCGTTCGATGCGATACAGGCGGACGAGGGCGCCAGTAGGCATGTCGGGCACGGTAAACACCTCCTGGCGGCGGATGGAGTGTCTTGAGGTTGAGGGTACCGAGGGCTAGCCAGTCGTCTTGGGTGCGCGTGCCCGGTTCGGAGGTAGTCATGCCATCTCATCCCGCTCCACCCGCCGCTTCCGCAGCAAGCGGCCCACACTGCTGACGCTGATCTCGTACCGAGCGGCTATGTCGCGTCGAAGCTCGCCAGCTTCGTAGCTCAGAGCGATCTTGTGGATGTCGTCCTCGCTCAGCCGCTCCGCCAAATCCCACACCCGGCCCTTGGGGGCGGGTGAGCGGACGTTACGGACTGATCTACGGTCGGGCTCATCCTGACTGGCACGTTGCCAGGTCCAACCCGTGCAAGGTGTTGGAACGATTGGAGCAGCGGGTTAGTTAGGCCCACCGGGAACGTCAATCACTGGGGCGGAGCGGTACCGACCAGCTCGGCGACGTCGCCCTCCACGGGCGGCGAGGCACCGATCAGGTAGCCTCGGGCAGTTGATCCTGGGGGTTTTGCGGGAGCGGTGTGGCGTAAGAGCACGCGAAGTGACAGCAACGGCGGTCAGTGTGTACGAGGTGACATCGCTAGAGGGTCGGCGTTGTAGGGCTGCGGGATTCTCGCAGCCGCGAGGTCGCCGGGCGGGACTCGAAGTACCCAGCTGGCGGGGTGTTGATCTTCAGCTCGGACGTGTGGAAGGTCTTCCTGTCGTAGGTTCGGACCACGGCGTCTCGTTCGTGAGGCGCGTAGGTGTCAGCCCCACGTGGAGGTTAGTTCGCGATGCCAGCACGCAGTGATCGTGATAGCGAAGGGATCGAGGGGGGCGGGGAGAGCCCACAAGAACCTTTGATTGGTCGGGAGCTTGAGCTTGATGTGCTTCGCCGGCACATCGCTGGGGTAGCCGAAACCCGTCGAGGCCATGTGGTTCTGGTTTTGGGCGAGTCAGGTGTTGGGAAATCACGCCTCGCCGCTGAGGCGGGAACCGAGGCACGTCGGCGGGAGTTGACATTAATTCCGGTGCGGTGCTTGGGCAGGGGCGCGGAACCCTTGCTCCCTGTCAAGGAAGCGCTTGCGGGCTATCTGGGCGGTACTCCCGACCAGATTAGGCGGACACTAGCACGTGCCGCGCCTCGCTTGCTCGATGCGGTGCCGTTTATTGGGACGTTCTTGGGCGCCATTGGCGAAAAGCTCACCGAATCATGTAGCTTCAAAGGTGTCTATGAAGAGCTGTCGCGTGTTTTGGTCAGGGTCGCCACTGGCAGTGTTGGACTGTTCCTTTTGGTTGATGACTTGCACGCGGCGGACCCGGACACGTTGTATTTCATGAACTATCTTTTCCGCAAGCTGGAGCGGATACCTGTGCTTGCGGTGGTCACCATTAGAGAAGAGCAGCTGAATGATTATCCTGCGCTTGCTGATCTGATGGCCGAGTGGACCGCTATTGGGCATGTGACTTTGACGGTGGTCCCGCTGGAGCGAGCGCACGTGGGTGAGTATGTGCGCAAGATGGCAGCTATCGGTGAGCAGGCTGACGATTCTATCGTAGACCGTCTTTTCCAGCTCAGTGGTGGTAATCCCTTCTTTCTGCGGGAAGCGCTGAGTCTCATCACCCAGGTGCCGGAGTCACGTGTAGCGGCCGAGGTTGTTCCGCCGCGCGCGGACGCGATTCTGCGGCGTCGGCTTGCGCGCGCGGATGACATTACTCTGCACTTGTTGAGAGCCGCGTCTGTGGTTGTGGACACGTCTGAGGAACTGGCCTCGATCGCTTATGTCATGGACGTTGACACCAAAGATGCTATAGCCGCGCTGAATAAGGCGTGTGAGCTTCGGTTGATGCGGGAAGGACCGCGTGGTGAGGTGGGCTTTGTTCACTCGCTGATGCAGCGTGAGGTGTATGCGGAGATGGGCGCCAACCAGCGGCGCTATCTGCATGGGCGCGCGGGTGAGTGGTTCAAGCGCACCGGGGGCATGGCGTCGGCCGCATTCCATTTCGAACAGGCACATCAGTGTGATCGAATGGTTCGGGCAGGGTACCGGGCGGCATCACAGGCTGAGCGGGCCGGCATGTATCACACTGCGCTGATGTTGTACCAGAAGCTGCGGTCTCACGTGAGCATCGAAGAGTTGGGGCCCCGCCTGGCCCGGGTTTTGATCGTGTTGGGCGACTGGAACGAGGCCGAACGGTTGATTAAGCTTTTGCCGGTCGAGGACAGCCGTGTTCGCCTGCTTCGTTCTGAGCTTCAGTTTGTGCGGGGGGATTTTGACGCTGCTCAGGCCGAGGCTGAGATGGCGCTCATCGACAGCTCGGCCGACCGGATACATGTGCTCATCCGTCTGGCGGATATCGCGTTGTATCTTGGCGACTTCAGTGAGGCGCAGCGTTATGGACATGCCGCTCTCGAGTTGGCCGACACGTCGGATACGGCCAATCTGCGGGCCCGCTGTGATGGCATCGTCGCCGCCACAGAATACTTTGGTGGTGATGTCCAGGGAGCCGAAGCTCGGTTCCGTGATGCGCTCGAACTTCTGGAGAGCGTGCCCGAAGCTGATCGTGATCGGGTGGTCCACACTACGATTCTGGCCAATGTTGGATGCATTGCCGAAACGAAACAGGACTGGACCAGCGCCGAGCATTATCATCGCACGGCCCTTCGGCTGCGGCGCGAGGTCGCCGACGCCCGTGGTGTCTTGCAAAGCCTGCATGCGCTGGGACGGGCACGACTCGGCGCGGGTGACCGCGACGAAGCGGAGAACTATTTCACCGAGGCCGAGCAGCTCGCGATCAGCATTGAGGAGATCCTCGAGCGCGCAAAAATATGGCACACCCGCGCTGAGCTTGTGTTGGGTGACGGTGACGGCAGCCGTGCGCAAGATCTCGCCACGGCCGCCTGGGAAACGTTCACCAATTCCCGCACCCGCTATGACATGACCCACGCCAGAGTCACGTTAAGCCGAGCCGCGCTGGTCTGCGGACAGGAACGCCAGGCGATCGAAGAGGGGTCAGTGGCGCGATCCTCGGCGCTGGCCATGGGTTATGGACTGCTAAACCGCCTCTACCCAGCAGAGGTCTATGAGCTGGGTGAGCGCATCGCCGGCGCTTTAACGGCGTACGCGTGTGGCGATGCGCTTGGGGTGCCGTGGGAGAACGCCTTTCGAGCGAGTGCGGTTCCGTCGGCTAGTCAAGTTGAGCAGGTGCCCGTCCGCGAGGGTTGGCCGCGCGGGGTGACCTCGGATGACACGGCGCTGACCCTGCTGGTCGCTGGCCATCTGGCGGAGCGAGATGGCGGCTGTGACGCGAGCGCTTTCCTGGCGGAGCTGGCGGAACGGGAGTCGATGATCAGGGGGCTGGGCCCGACGACGACCGCGGCGATCGAGCACTTCCGCCGCACTGGCGAAGCGGTGGCCTCGGTGGGCAGGGCAACCAACGGGGCGGCGATGCGCGCGCTTCCGATTGGCTGGGTGCTGCCGCACAGCCAGGCAGACCGGCGCCGCGAGGTGGCGATCGAGATGTCCCGGGCGACCCACGCCGATGCTTCCGCCGTGGTGGCGGCGTGCGTGATCGCCGCGTGTGCGTCGTGGGCGCTGGAGGGCGCAAGTCCTACCTTGCTGCTCAGGGTTGCTGCCGAGGAGGCAGGCGAGGCTGCCCGCGCTGTGGGCGCCGATGCGCGGCTTGCGGAGATGCTGACCCAGGTTTCCACGGGAACCTGGCAGGCGCCTGCCGATGGCGTCAGTCTTGACCCGTACGAAACCGTGACTGCGGTGCTGTCGTGCGTTGCTCGGGCACCGTCGCTTCGCGGCGGGCTGGTGAGCGCGGTCCAGCTCGGGGGTGACACCGATACCGTGGCAGCGCTGGTCGGGGGCCTGCTGGGCGCCAAGCTGACCATCGAGCAGGTGCACGCCGAGCTGCCGTGGCATCAGGCCGTCGTGCTGCCCGAACCGGACAGCGCGATGTCCGAGATCGCCGCCGCGCTGGCGACGGTCCGGGCCGTCCGCTCGGAGTGAAGCCCATGGTCAGTACTGACACGGATCAACCGCCGACTACTAAGCGTGTAGCGTCTCCTGGCCAGACGGTCCGCGTGAAGTCAACCGGGCTTCCGCGCCGGTCGTGGTAGATGTCCTCCCGCACGAGCACTGCGGCGTCCGAGGCGAGTGCCAGGGCGGCGGCCTCCTCGGAAGTGGGGTGGCGAGCGGTGACGTGGCTGCTAGCCAGGCGCACCTGCCTGCCGAGGTAGGTGGTCAGTGCGGCGGGCCAGGCATCAGGGATTGCCTGGGGCTGCGCGATCGGAGTGCTTTGGGCTAACGCTGCCGGGAGATAGCTGACCCGGAACTGGACGGGAGTCTCGTCCGGCGCGGCCAGCAGACGGCGCCGCACAATCACCGGCCGCGTGGGGTCTGCCACCCCCAGAGCTAGGGCGGCATCGGCGGGCGGTTGCTCCGCCCGGACATCCAGCGCAGCGAGCCCGCCGTCCGTGGCCAGGGTGATGGTTCCGCTCGCCGGGATCGTGTGAACAGGCCTGACGGTCAGGCGGCCAGCAACAGTGATCGGTGGGGGCGCCTTGCGCGCATAGTCACCGACCGGATGCGCTGGAGGGGCGCCGCCGGTGGAGATGTGGCCGCGGGTGCCTTCTTTCCGCGCAAAGCCGCTTGCGGCCAGTTCGTCGAGGACCCTGCGAGCGGTCGTGGTGGACACGTCCCATCGCTGCATGATCTCGCGAATGGACGGTAGCAGCGCTCCCGCCGGGTAGACACCTGCGGTGATCTCGCTGGCGAGCTGATCGCGGATGCTCGCGTACACGCGGGTCGCGGTAGGGGGCGGCGTGCTGGCCATAGGGAGTACCTTCCTCAAGACAGTGCGCCCACAACTTACCGCGCAAAACTCTATGTGTAAACCACCCGGATGGCGCCGGCCTTGGGCAACCAGCCGTGCCGGTGGGACCCCCGCTTGAGCTAGCCCGCGCTGCCCGAGCCCCATAGCTGCAGGCTCACGCGAGGCCACCTCGCGTTGTTGCTGCGCGCGTCCCCGCTGCTCACAGCTTTGAGCGCAAAAGACTACACGCACACTCTTGCTAAGTCTCCCGGCTTGGTGCATACTTCCGAGCGCAAAACTAAGAGCGCAAAGCTTTGCGCCTGAGGCTAGGCGGCTCCGCAGCCGCCTTCGGAGGGAGTGATGCTCGATGTCCAGGACCCCTGATCCTGATCGCGGCCCTGTGTCTCGCCGTCGCCGTGGTGGTCGTCGCGCTGGCCATGGTTCTCCTCACCGTCAACCGCGAGGACCGGCAGATGAGCCTGACGGACGCCGCTGCCGACCGGGCAGCGATCTGGCCACGGGTGGGCGGACGGCCTCACCTACCAGGTACTCGCCGTGTCCGTCGGCTCACACACCGACCACGGTCCCGTCGCTGAGGACCGATGCCTCCCGGCCGGGGGAGCAGGTGACGTACTCCATGCGGACCCCGCCGATCGTCCTTGGTGACCGCACGTGTGACTGCGGCGCCGTAGCAGAGCACAGGTCGCCGAGGTGCCGTAAGTGCAGCTACCGAACCCGCTGGCGCCGCCACCGCGCCCGCGATCACCGGTGGTGATGCCATGGCGATCTCGATTCCACTGGTGGCCATCATCGGCATGGTCGTCCTGGTGACGCGGCGGTATGCGGGGCTTAAAGCCTGGCAGGCGCTGGTGTGCCTGCTCGCCGGATTCCTGCTCTCAGCAACCAGTGCCGCCCGGCTAGCGGTTCACCACAGTCGCCACGACATCGCTGACACAACACCCCCGGTCCGGCGGTCACGTGCCTGCCAGCAAACCCGCCGGGCCGGGTCTCCCCAGCACCCAGCATGAGGAATCGAGGTGATCACCATGATACAGGTCCAGACCTGTGTGAGTGTGCATTGTGATCAGTGCGGCCATATCTTGGGCCTCCCCGAGCGCGCATGGCATTTCCGCACTGAAGGCGCCGCGATCAACGCGGCAATGACCGACCAGTGGCGAATCGGCCAGGATGGGCAGTGTTGGTGTGCGGTGTGCGCGCCCGTGCTGATCTGCCGGGCGCAGAGGCGCCACCAGTTCACCCCGTGGCGCCGCCCGCAACTGCGCGGCGAGCACCCGGCACCCAGTGAGTACCGGTACTGCCGCCGCTGCTGCGTGCTGGAAGACCGCCCGGTCACCAGTACGGGCCGTGACCGGGATGAACCCCGATGAACAGCACGAACATCCAGGTCATGCTGGTGGTGCTCGCAGTGGTGGCAGGGGTGGGAGTGCTGGCCGCATTCCGCAGTGGGGCCCGCAGCGCCTACCGGGTCGCCCGGCACACCCAGCACGTGACGCGGATGGGCGGCAACCTCACCCGCGCACTCGCTAGCGCGGTGGTGATCGTGGGGGTGCAGTGGGCCGTGGTGGCCTTCACCACCGACCCGCGCGCCTGGGGCGTCGCGCTCGGGGTGCCCGCGCTGTTCGCGGGCAGCGCCATCGCCCGCATGTTCGCGGTGACCGAACTTCTGCACGACCCGTACAGCAGCAGGGGGCACCGGCGATGAGAGCCCTCAACGCACCACCCCAGGCCCGGCCCACGCCGCCGCGCCACAACCCGCCGGGTCGGACCCTGAGCTGCGCTCCTGAGGGTGGCCGGCCAAGCACCCCGGGCACGGAATTACCCGCGGCGCTACCCATGGTGGAGAAAGAACTGCTCTGCGAACAGGGCACCAACGCCACCGTGGCGGCCCGGATGGTGAGCTTGGCCTGGAAGGTGGCCCACTCCCCGCCCGCGGCGCGGTTGCGTGGGGTCCTTGGCTACCGGGTGCGTAAGGCCCCCGCCGACGTCGTGCGGTTGGGCTGGTTTTTCCTGCGGGGGCATGCGCGGTGGATCGCCAAGGGATGGAGGTGGGCCACCCACGGCGACCTGCGCGCGGACGCCCGCGCGGCGCGGCTGATCGGGGACCGGGAATCCCGCCGGGCGGCGCAGGAGCTGATCCGGGCGGACGCGAGGGCCCGGTGGGCCAAACTCGGCATCGCCGCCCACCACATCACCCTCGTCGGGCTCCTGCTCACCATCCTAGGCGGCATCCTCACCATCATCCACGCCAGCGTGGACCCGGCGCAGATGCCCGCCTGGCTCACCGGGCTGTTCACCACGCTGGGTGTGCTGGGTGCGGTGGGGATCGGGGTGCTCAAGACCGCGCCGCTGGGGTGGGTCATCGCGGCGGTCTGGGAAGGCCGCGACCGTACCCCCGGTGCGGGGTTCCTGCTGCACCCCGATCGGGATGACCCAGACCCCTGGATTGACGAGCGGATGATCACCACCGCGATCGCCAGTTTGAATATCCCGGCAGTGACCCGGTTCTTCAAAGACGGCGGCCCACTATGCTACACCATCGCCGCCCGCCGGGACGGCTCCGGCACCGCAGTGCAGGTGCGGATGCCGCTAGGCTCCAAGGCCTCCGACGTCATCGCCCGTACGGAACTGCTGGCAGCGAATCTGGGTCGGTTGGAGGTGGAGACCTGGCCCGCAGTCGGCCCGCAAGCCAACATCCTCGACCTGTGGATCGCCGACCCCGGCGCCCTCGACGGGCCCGCGCCACCCTGGCCGCTGCTCCACGACGGCAGCGTAGACGTCTACGCCGGAGTGCCCTGGGGAACAACCATCCGCGGTGAACCCATCACCGCCCCCCTGATCGGCACCAACTGGCTCTTCGGCGCGCTGGCCGGCCAAGGCAAGACCGCCGCTCTACGTCTGCTCGCACTCGGTGCCGCGCTGGATGCCACCACCGAGATCCGCATCATCAACTTCAAACCCTCCGGAGACTGGAACCCCCTCCAACCCCGGGCCAGCGTGCTCCTCGTCGGCATGGGCACCGACATCATCACCGCCTGCGCCGACCAACTGGACGAGCTCGTCACCGACATGCAACGACGAGCCGAAACCCTGGAACGCCACGCCCCAGGAGCCAACAAAGTCCCCAAACACCTGGCTGCCCGCAAAGACCTCGGACTCCACCCGCTGTTCCTGTTCATCGACGAGGTACACGTCCTTTTCGCCGACGAGCAACTCGGCGGCAAAACCGGCCGCGCCACCCTGGCCATGAAAACCCTGCTCAACATGGCCCGCGCGTTCAACATCGGGCTGCTGATCGCCACTCAACGCCCCGACGACCGCACGTTACCCGCCGAAATCCGCGACCGCTTCGGCATGCGCGCCTGCCTGCACGTCGGCAACGAAGCCACCAACGACATGATCCTGGGCAAACCCGCCTTCGCCGACGGCGGCCGCGCCACCACCCTGCGCTACAACATCGACCGCGGCACCTGCGTGGTCAACAGCGGCTTCGGCACCAACACCAAATACACCATCGTGCGCACCCACCACGTCAGCGCCCACGACCCCGACACCCACACCCCCGACCAGATCACCCCCATCATCACCCGCGCGCTGCACCTGATGACCACCACAGGACGCACCATCCACGCGGCCCCGCACACCACTGACGAACCGGTCGATCACCTCGCTGACATCCACCACGTGCTGCGCGGCCAGCCCCGGGTTCGCACCCAGATCATGCTGACCCGACTAGCCGAACTCAACCCCGGCGTCTACGAGGGCTGGAGCTTCTCCGACCTCAAAACCGCCCTCACCCACCACGGCGTTGAGATCAGTAAATCCCACGGTCACAGCGTCATCCGCGCCCGGGACATCACCCACGCGCTCACCCACCGCGACACCACCCACCACCGAAACAGTGAGCCGGATGCGGGGAACTAGCCCGGGGAACCACCGGGGAACCGGGGAAGTTTCCCCACCCCCTCCCCGACCCCACTTCCCCCCACCCACCAGCACAAACACCCACCGGGGAACCACCACCACACCACCCAACACCCAACCAAAACCCCCCAAACGACGGCCATCTCCCAACCGAAGAACACCACCCCCAACCCACCCCGCAGGCTCACCACCGCACACCACCCCGCCCCCAGGACACCGCGACCAACACCAGCGGGCACAACCACACACCCGCGTGAACAAACGACGGATTCGAGTCCCAACACAAAGAAGCATCGAGCATCCACAACCGACCCCGACAGAACCACCCCAACAGCCCGTTCACGCCGAGACCGGCTCACACCCACAGCCCCCAGCGCCCCGCACACTCGCCCACGATGCGTGGCCACCCCCGCCCGGGACGATCCCGCCCAGGATAGACCCGGGCGACTGGGAACGTAACCTACGCAGGGTGCTCGAGGGAATGCCGCGCACCATCAACCCGGCCAGCGCGCGCATCCTCGCCGACCTGCTCGCCACCGACCGCGCCCAGCAACCACCCGAGCAGCGCCGACCACCGACCCCGAGCGGACTGAGCTAACCCACCCGGCAGACGGCGCCTATAGGTGCAGTTAGGCGTGTAGCTCGTTGCGTTCGATGCTGACCCGGTCGAAGTCGAGCCGAAACGGCCCCGCCGTGGACTCGCCGATGCGCACCGCCGCGAACAAAAACCGCACAATGGCGTTCAGCCGGTCAAAGTCCCCCGCCTCGTACCTGGCCTGCCAGGCTCGTGCGGCATCCGGGCCGACCATCCCACCCAGAACTTCGACGGCAGGCCGGACCACGATCCGCGCCCGCGCCTTCTTGATCCGCGCCTCCACACTGCGGCGCATCTCCCGGTACTCCTTGGTAGACAGCTCCCGGGCATCCCACATCGCCCGCAGCTCCGCCAACTCCTCCAAATCCTTGCTGACAGCTTCGTCGTCAACCGGGCTCATCAGCGTGGCCGTACTCGGCGCACCGGAGACATCCAGCGTCTCCAACAACCGGATCGCGGCCTCGGTGACGAACGACTCCAACGCAGTGGCCTGGAACTTCCGCACGCACTTCGTGTCGTCGACGCGTGACTGCCGCGAGCACACATACGACCGGCGCCCGGCCTGTGACGTGCCGACCATGCGGGTGCCGCACCGGGCGCAGAACACCACCCCGCGCAGCAAGTAATAGGTCCCGGTGCGCGGGGGAAGCCGGGTGGCGCGAAACTTCAACCGCTCCTGAACCTCGTCCCACAGACCTTGCGGCACGATCGCCGGCCAACTGCCCGCGCCCATCACCTCACCGTGGTGGACCCGGAGACCCGCCACCCGCGGGGAGCTCAACAACTCGCGCACCCGCGTCGCCGCCCACGTGTTGCCCATGGTCGTGCGAATGCCCCGCTGGTTGAGCTCCCGGGCCAGGCCCATTACCGATTCGCCCTGCACAATCCGACGAAACAACTCCCGAATGATTTCTGCTTCCTCCTCAACGAGGTGCATCCGGTCAACGGTGTAACCGAACGGGCGCGGCCCCGAATGCGGCACCCCATCCCGCGCGCGATCCGCATGCGCCGCGCGCAACCGCCGCGAGGTGTCATCCGAGGAACGGCACGCATGCGCCACCTCGATCCGCAGAAAAAATCGATCATCCGGATCAGACAGATCCCGCTGGTTAGCCTCCCCATGCAAACTCACCTGCCGGTCGTCACAGATCGACAACAGCTCTTCCAAATCCCGAGGCTGGCGCATCAACCGATCCGGGTGATACACGATCACATGCGCCACCCGCCCCACCCGAATCGCCTCCAACAACGCATCCCAACCAGGACGGTGCCGAAGGCGCTGCCACGCCGAGCGGTTGTTATCCACAAACACCGCATCCGCACCAATCACCAGACCCAGCCGCTCAGCGACCTGCCGGCAGATCCGCTCCTGCCGGTCCACCCCGGTCTGATCCTCATCCCTCACATGCGACATCCGGCAGTAAATCGCCGCCGGCTGCCCCGCCCAATCCTGCCGCGACCCCCCTACGCTCTCACCGGCACCGGTCCGCCGTGGACGCCTAGTCAGCCGTGCTCCGCTCACACCACGGAGTGTACGAAAAATGGGTGACCGGCACGGTGCGGACCCGACCGGCGAACTCAGCTTTGCGAGCGGCCATCGCCTCGATCAGCTCATCAAGCACCGTCAGGGCGTCGGCGCCGGTGACGGCGTAGCGGTGGAAGATCTTCCGCCCGTAGGCCAACTCCATGCCCTTCGGGTCAATCCCGGACACCCGCACCAACCCGTCTCTGATCGCAGGAGCGATGCAGACCAGCGGGCACCACATCACCGAGCCCTTCCCCGCCCCGGTCTCACCCGCCGTCAGCGTGTGACCCCCAGCGAGGGGGATATGCCAGTCCTGGCCGTACTCAGTGCGTCCGGCCCAGACCCGCCGCAGATCCACCGCCTGACCCGGGATCCCGGCCAACGTAGCCAGATCGGGGCAGCTCACCGGGTCGGCGAGCAGGTTGCGGCGTTGGAAATCGATCGAGACCACATTCGGGGACAGCTCCCGCACCTGGCAACGGGCAACCCCGCGAGCTGCCGCCAGTGCACGAGCAGCGTCGTCGAAGTCCTCGGGTTTCTGCCCGGGAATCACCCGCACCCGCACCAGATCCCAGGACGCATCCGAGCGCACCCCCAGCACCCGCGGCAACTGCGCCGGAACCGGACGCCGGCTACGACCCAACGCCCTCCCAAGGGGAGTCAGCGCGAGCACGACCGGCGTGCTGTCCTGTTTGATCCCCAGACCGCAGGCGTGTAGCCAGTCGGGCAGCTTGGGGGAGTACACGGTCCAGCGCAGCCACCAGGCCCGTAGATACCGACCTGCCCACGCATCAAAGGACCGCAGATTCACCAGCCGCCACCCAGCGAGCAGCCCCGTGAACACACCGACGGTAAGAGCCAGCGACACCCACCCCCACCACTGCCACCAGGCCAAGACTGTCGCGACGGTGAGGCTGGTTCGCCAGTGCATGAGCGTCTGGCGCAACGCCCACAGGATGACCTTGATCGCTAGCCACAGGGCGAGCACCACGGCCGCCGCTGCGGCCAACGCTTCCGCCACCTTGATCAATGCCCTGCCGATTTTGGCTAGGGTCCACACGAGGAGACCCAGGGCAACACCGCTCGCGATCAGCGCAGCGGTCGTGTTCAGGTCCATCAGCACTCACCGCCGACACACCGCTCACCCCTCGCGCCGGAGGCGCTAGTGTCGATCGGTCGCCGGTGCGGGTATTTCAGGGCATGCTTGCCCCGTCGTAGGCTCATGAGAGCTCCTCTGTCCTTGAGTTGATGGGTGGAGCGGGGCGCCCGACCGGCCTTGGTTTCCAGGCCCGACCGGCCGGGCGCCGCACTTAAGAAATGAGAGCCTCAACCCAGGCCGCCCACGAGGCAGCGGCCTCATCACGGGCAACCTCATAGGCGCCGTAGGCCTCCTGCCAGGCCACGAACGCCGCCCGTTCAGCCTCGGCCGCTTCCTCACACAGCTGCTCGGCCCGTTCATGCAGCTCTTCGAGCTGCACCAGCTCGGGGCTGATCGTCGCGGCGCTCATCACGACCCTGCCCCCGTGGCCGCCTTTGTCGAACCCGCCGAAGCGCCCGGCACCGGGACGATCCCGTCAGCGCGGAACGCCACCCCGCCGCGACCGTCGATGACCCACGGCGTCGCGACCAGCCTCACCACCGTGACCAGCTGCCGCTTCGCCACCCTCGGCTCCCCGGAGGTGGTGACCTTGATGACCTCGGCGCCGGTCTCGTCCATCGCGACCAGCTCCGTCACGCACAACGGCGCACCGGTCTCCCGATCCGTCTTCTGCCGACCGTCGTTGTCGTTCTTAGGTAGCGGAGCACGGGAGACTACAAAGTCGACGCCCTCGGTCTTGATTTCTAACTGCATTGGTTGTTCCCTTCAGATCGGGGTGTTGCGGGCCGTTGTGGCTCGCATACCAATCAAACGGCAGAACGGCGGATTTGAGGGGGTCCGCGAGCTAGTCACGAGCTAGTCTTCTTCTAGTCCCGACAATCCTTCTGGGTGACGACGAGAAAGATTTCGCTGCCGGGCAGCGGCTTGCTGACGTTTCTGGGACTACGGTCCTGCCGTCGTCAAGGACTAGCGAGCGGACCTTCCAAGCTTGTGCATCAGGCAGTTCGATTAGCTCATATTGAGTGAACAAGGTTGGTGAGTTGCCATGGCCAAGGCGTCGTTGACCGGAACCGACCTCTTCCACTGGATTGCCCTTCGTCGGGTCTTCGACGGTGAGGTGACCAGATTGAGTGGCCGCTGGCACGATCATGGCCACCGTGTACCGGGCTATGTCGCCGGCGCTCTGGATGAGTTGCTCGTCGAGGGGCTGGTGGTGCTGACCGACCCCGACCCGATCGCGGAGGGCGCCGTCGCGGCGCTGACGGACGTCGGAACTGCCCGCTTCAAGTACCTGTGTGAAACGGCCGAGTGAGTTGAATGCTCTCAGTCGACCGAGCGCCGTAGGTCGCTGAGGTTGCGTCAAGCGGCGAGTTGGGCGAGGTGTTCGTCGAGGACGCGGAGAGCGCGCGGGCCGATCGGGCGGGCTGCGAGGACGCGGAATGCGCGGAGGCGGGCGGTACCGAGCGAGTAGGGGCTGCGGTGAAGGAGTTCAGCGGCGGTGGTCGCATGACGGCATGCGTCGGGGAGATTGCCCACATGCAGCTCGACGGTGGCGAGATCGACAAGCGCAAGAATACGGGCGCGGCGGGCGGTGGGAGGGAGCTGGTCGAGCGCAGCGACCAGTGCTGCCCGTGCTGCTGGGTAGTTACCGGCTTGTAGATGCATGTGACCGGTTGCCGCAGCCAGGTCAGCGGGGCTGTAGTCAACCATTAGATACGGCTGCATGGCCACTTGGTTCGTCGTGGGTTCAGCGCGGTGGAGGGTGCCTGCGGCGCAGGTATGGTCACCGGAATCGGCGTGCAGGGTGGCCTGGATGCTGGCGAGCCAGGGCGCGACGGTGGGTGCCCGCTCGGCGTGCGCGAGAGCGGTGGCGAGGTGGTCGGCTGCGGCGCCAGTCATGCCTTCGGAGTGAGCAAGTTGGGCGGTGTAGCCCAGAACAATGGCGGCGGCCTGGTCGTCCTCGGCTTCTCGGGCGCTATCCACAGCCTGGCTGTAATAGGCGCGGCCGGACAGAGCATCCCCCAAGTCTTCATAGGCCAGGCGACCGGCGAGGGTGGCGACTGCCGCACGGTTGCAAAGCAGCCGACGCCGCTGGGTAGCGGTGAGTTCTCGACCCAGCGCCGCCGTTACCATCCGGACATGCGCTGCGACCGCCGTCAGTAGGACTGTCGGATCGGCGGTGGCGTGCAGGGCCCGGTATTTCTCGGCGAGCTGCTCCAGCTCGGTGGTCGTCGCGGTGGCGGCGCGGGCGTGACCGGCGGGATCGGTAGCGGCCGGATCCAGCAGTCCGAGCATGGTCCGGCGAGTGGTCACCGTGTCCTTCCACACCGAGAGCATCTGCGGGGCCAGCGCGGTCCCGGCGGCACCGAGCTGGTCAAGCAGGCGCGCGGCGTCATCCAACATCGATATGAGCGACTCAGGATCACGCACCGGCCGACTCGATGCGGGCGCAGGGGTGGGCTCGAACCCGAGCTGTTCTGCGGTCACGCCGAACAGCTGGCACAGCAGAGCCTTATACCGTGGGCTGACACCTTTGACGCCGCGTTCCCACTTTGCCACCATGTCGGCATTGACTGCGGTACGTCCCTGGCCGTGGGTCCAGGCTAGATAGTTCAGCTTGTCGGCGAGCTGTTGCTGCGTCCATCCTGTCTCCGTGCGCAGTTCCCGGAGTGGAGGGCGCCCGGTCTTGGCAGGCATGTCCTGGGCGCCTCCTTCGCACTAGATCGCTGCACCGGCTGGGGTGGACAGTCACGCTCTGGGGTGTCCTCGGTCACCGCGTGTATGCAAAGCTATAGCCGGAGCCGAGGGACTACCCGGAAAAGAATTCCGGGGTTGGCCCGGCTGCCGGGGGAAGGATGAGTGGCATGCGAGGGCTGTCGGACACGCTGTCAATCGGAGAGCGCATTGCCTGGTACCGACAGCGGCGCGGCATGTCGCAGGAGGTACTAGCCGGGCTGGTTGGCCGCACAGCGGACTGGCTGAGCAAGATCGAGAACAACCGCATCGATCTCGATCGGTTGTCCGTTCTGCACTCACTGGCGTCGGCTCTTGACGTGACGATCGGGGATCTGATCGGCGAGCCGTTATTGCTGGACTGGTCGGCCGAGGGTGGCCGCTCGACAGTGCCGGCACTGCGAGCTGCGCTGATGGACTACCGGCAGATCACCCCACTTTTAAGGGGTGCACCGACCAGTCCAGCACCGGAGCTGGATGCGCTCGCGCTCGCCGTAAGCCAGGTATGGGATGCCTATCAGGATTCACGCTACGGCTATATGACCAGTCGACTGCCTTCACTGCTGGCCGATGCGCAGTCCGCCGGCCGCGCATACACCAGTGAGGGCCGGGAACGCGCGAAGAGCTTGCTGGCCATGACCCACCAGGCGGCCGCCATGATCCTGACCAAGCTCGGTGAGGTCGACCTTGCCTGGATTGCGGCTGATCGTGGGCTGGTCGCAGCGCAGGGCTCGGGAAACCCGATTGTGATCGGCTCGCTGTTCCGGTCAGTGACACACTCGCTGCTCTCGAATGGCCGGTATCCCGAGGCGGTGCAGCTCACCCAGGACGCGGCTGCCTACCTGCAACCTGGACTCGCGACCGCGAGCCCGGAGTACCTGTCGATCTACGGCACGCTCTTCCTCGCTGGCTCGATGGCAGCGGCGCGCAACGAGGATCGCGCCACCACCAGGATGTTCTTGGCCGAAGCTGACGCCAGCGCGCGGCGACTGGGTAGTGACGCCAACTACCTCTGGACCGCCTTCGGTCCCACTAACGTCGCTATCCACCGGGTGTCTACCGCAGTTGAGCTGGGGGACCTCCAGATCGCAGTCGACCTCGGTCCACGGGTGGATATTTCGGCGCTGCCGATCGAACGCCGGATCAGGCACCAGATCGAGGTCGCCCGCGCGTACAGCGCCTGGAATCGCCGTGACGAGGCCCTGACGATCCTTCTTGACGCCGAACGGGACGCGCCGGAACAGATCCGGCACCACTTCATCAGCCGCCAGCTCGTGCTGGGGTGGATCCGCCAGCAGCGTGGTAAGCCGAGTCATCACCTTGTCGGCTTGGCGGAGCGGCTGCACGTCGTTTGAGCGCGAGCCCGTAGGGTTTCCGCCGTGGTGGACGACCCCCTTGATCGCAGCCGTTCCTTCGTCGCCGCTGGCGTCCTGTTCTTTGATAATGCAGACCAGATCATGCTCGTCCAGCCGACCTATAAGGACCACTGGGACATTCCCGGCGGCTATGTGGAGACGGGAGAGACACCCGCTCAGGCCGCTGCCCGAGAGATCCGCGAAGAGTTAAGCCTTGAGGCGGCGGTCGGGCCGCTGCTGGTGGCGGACTGGGCACCGCACCCCGACGAGGGCGACAAACTCCTGCTCATCTTCGACGGCGGGACATTGACTGGTGAGCAGGTTGACGCGATCCAGCTGCAAGCTGAAGAACTCGCCTCCTACACGTTTCACGATCCACCGGAGGCGGTCACCTTGCTGATTCCCCGCCTTGGCCGCCGGGTTGCGGCCGCCGTTGAGGCTCACCACACAGGTCGCACCCTCTACCTTGAAGGGGGTATCCCACACCTCCGCTAGCCCAACCGGCAGCTGAGGTAGCGCAGGAAGGATCGCCAATCCAAGCCGTCTGGTTCGACGTCGAAGAGGTCCTCATCGACGAGACTCGCGAGTACGGCACCTGGGCTAACTGGCTCGGCATCCCGCGGCACACCTTCTCGGCGATGTTCGGCGCGATGATCGCTCGCGGCGAGGACTACCGCCAGGTGTTCCAGTATTTCCGTCCCGGCTTCGACCTTGACGCCGAACGCCAAACCCGGCTAGATGCCGGTCTCGGCGAATACCTCAACGGCAACGACCTGTATCCCGACGTGCGTCCTTGTCTGCACGCGCTCAAAGACGCTGGGTACTTCGTTGGCATCGCCGGGAACCAAACCACCCGTGCCGGGCGATTTCTCCGCGAACTCAACTTGCTCTGCGACATCCTCGCCACCTCCGACGACTGGGGCGTCACCAAACCCGACATGGCGTTCTTCCACAAGCTCATCGCCCTCAGCGGCCACCAGCCCCATGAGATCGCCTACGTTGGCGACCGCATCGACAACGACCTACTCCCCGCCGTTACGGTCGGTCTCCGCACTGTCTTTGTTAAGCGCGGCCCGTGGGGGTACGTCATCTACGAGCGCGGCACCGCGGACCTCGAAGTTGACTTGCTCACCGAGCTACCCGCTACGTTCAAGACGCTACCGGTCGACTGAGGCGAAACTTTCAAACACCGATGCCTCCGGCGGGCCTAATGGCGGTGCAAGCGCACCCGGATGGTGAGCTTGCGGCACCACCGGTGAGTGAGCACTTGCGGGCCTGGAGCGTGTGGTTGAGCTCGTAGCGGAGACCGTGCCCTTGCCGGTTGTGGGGAGACGGACAGCTGGTGGGGTGTCGTGCCGTGGAGCACTGTCCATTAGGCCGCTGATGTCTCCTTACTGGTTTAACCAGCGGAAAGGAGACACAGAGTTGATCTTTGTGGGTCATGATTGGTCGGAGGATCACCACGATGTTGCGGTGATGAATGAGGCCGGTGGCGTGATCCGCTCAGCACGGTTGAGTGAAGGCGTGGCCGGTGTTGCGGGGTTCCATGCCCTGGTCAGCGGAGTGGTCGAGGACCCTAGCGAGGTGGTGATTGGTACCGAGACTGATCGGGGCCTGTTCATTGGGACGATGGTGGCGGCGGGCTATCAGGTGTTCGCGATCAATCCCAAGGCTGTGGACCGGTACCGGGATCGGCATCGGCTAGCCGGCGGCAAATCGGATTCCGCTGATGCCAGGGTGCTTGCTGATCTGGTGCGCACCGACCGGCATCTGCACCGGCCGGTGGCTGCCGACACCGAGTTAGCCGAGGCATCAAGGTGCTCGCCCGGGCGCACAAGGACTTCATCTGGCGCCGCCAAGACCAGATCAACCATCTGCGTTCGGCACTGCGGGAATACTCCCCGGCCGTCATTGCGATCTTCGGTGCTGAGTTAGCGCACCCAGACGCCCTGGCGGTGCTGAGACTGGCGCCGACTCCCGAGCAGGCACGCCTATTGTCCACCGCCGACATTGCCGCTGGTCTTCGCCACGCCGGCCGCAAACGCAACACCCAACCCCGAGCAGAGCTGATCCGCCAGGCGCTGGCGGCCCCGCACCTGGCCGCCCCGTCCCTGGTGAGCAAGGCCTACGGGGCGAGCACGGCAGCCGCGGTGGCGGTGCTCACTGAGCTGAACCATCAGATCACCCAGCTCGAAACCCAGCTCGCTGAGTACCTCGACCAGCATCCCGACGCGCGGATCTACCGCAGCCTGCCTGGCGTGGGCACCGTCCTGGGCGCTCGCCTCCTGGGCGAGTTCGGCGATGACCCCCACCGCTACGCCAGCGCTAAGGCCCGGAAGAACTACGCTGGCACACCACCGGTCACCCGCCAGTCCGGCAAGCTGCTCCTCGTCACCGCCCGCCGCGCCCGCAACCAACGGCTGGCCGATGCCTGCTACCGGTGGGCGTTCTGCTCGCTAGGAGCCTCCCCCGGCGCACGGACCTACTACGACCAACTCCGCGCCCGCGGCAAAACCCACCAGACCGCCCTCTGGCAACTGGCCAACCGCTGGGTCGGCATCCTGCACGGATGCCTACGCCACCACACCCCCTACGACGAAGCCCACGCCTGGCCATCCCAGGACCCAACACAAGCCAACGCCGCCTGACTTGACAATCAACGCCGGTGGGGTGTCTCCGCTCCAGGATGGTCCCCACAACTGGTGGGATGGTGAGGTTGGCTTGGTGGCGCGGGTATCCCGTCGCGTCGGCGCCAGAGGCGTAGCAGGCCAGGGGCAGGGGGCAAGGTCGTTCAACGCAGGCGGTGCTCCACCTTGACGCCTGCCCCTGGCCCGCTCCCAGACACGCTCGCCGACGCGACGGGATACCCGCTTTCACCTTGTCTTTCATGGGCAGGCCAACACCCCGCGTACGAATACCCGAGGTGTCGTGCCATTCCCGGTGCTGCAGGCCCGTGGACTGTGCTTAGCTTGTTGGTGTC